>JAVQWE010000017.1:0-16704 GCA_033579175.1 Phycisphaerales bacterium
GCGTTTGAGGGCGGTCAGGTCGGAACCGCGGTGGTGCGTGCGGACCAGCTGATGGCGGCAATCCGCGAACAGGGCACCTTTGCCGCGGCCGCATGCCGTGCGGGGCAGGGGGGAAGGCGTGCTGCAGGGGGGGGCAGCGGGTTCGAGGGGGGGCGCTTTGCGTACCGCGGCGGCTCCGGCTCAGAAATCCGGCGGCGGTGAGCCGATAAGATTCGATATGTACGACCTTTCCATCGTTCTGCCGACGTGCAATCGTGGTCGGCTGCTGGAAAAGTGCCTTTCATCAATTATTTCCGGCACGAGCTGTTCCTACGAGATTATCATCGTGGATGGCGCCAGCACGGACAGCACCCAAAGCACGCTCACCGAAGCCCAACATGATCTGGGGGAGAGGCTGAAGATCATTCGGGAGCCGCAGCGAGAGGGGTTCGTCCGGGCCGCCAACAAGGGATTTCGCGCCGCCACCGGTCGCAACCTTACGTGGCTCAATGACGACGCGCGGGTGCTCCCGGGCACTCTCGATGCGGCCGTGCAGCAGATCGATCAGGCGCCACCGGATGTGGCGTTCGTGGCGATGTTTCACGCGTGGCACTCTCCCCGCAACGTCGCATACGAATTGCAGGTGGAAAACCGCACCTACCGGCTCTGTCATGTCCGGGGCACACTGTATGCCAATTTCCCCGTTGGGAAACGGGAGACGTTCGAGAAACTGGGGTATTTCGACGAGCGTTATTTTGTGGCCGCGGCGGACCCGGACCTGTCGCTGAAGGCCTGGTGCGCCGGCATGAAGGTGGTTCCGGCCTATGGCACGATGATCGACCACGATGAGCTGAGCGACCTGCGGAGGCAGATCGACAACGAACAATACCGTGCCGACAACGAAAAGCTGTTTGCCAAGTGGCTGTTGCCGCCGAAAAGCGAAGTCAATGACTTTGATCCCCTCCGTCCGTGCACCTGCCGGGGCCTGCGCGAGCCCGCCAGTGCGGATCGGCCGGCCGTGGCGGCGTGAGGGTTTCATGGGGGTGGCAGGGGGGTCATTGCGGGTTTGATCTGGCGGATCGCCACGGCCCTGCCCGATCCGAGGGCGCGACAGAGCCAGAACACCAGGCTCCAGAGGGTTCCTGATGCCACAGCCGGTCGTCAGTTTTGTTCTTGCCACGCGAAATCGGTGCGCCACGACCCTGGAAACGCTTGGGAAACTCCACGAGTCGGCGGGGTCGCCGGGCAGCTTCGAAATTTTTGTCGTCGACAATGCCAGCACCGACAACACGGCCGAAGCGGTGCGGCGCGAGTTCCCGCAGGTTCAGGTCTTGCGCCTGGAGGCGAATTACGGTGCGGTGGCAAAGAATCAGGCGCTCGCTTATGCGTCCGGCAGGTACGTTGTCTTCCTGGATGATGATTCCTATCCGCTGCCCGGCTCAATCGAGCGCATGTGCCGCCATTTTCAGGAGAATCCGAAGCTGGGGGCGGCCTCTTTCACGGTGCGGTTGCCTTCGGGGCGACGGGAGTGCAGCGCCTATCCCGGCGTGTTCATCGGCTGCGGGGTCGGTCTGCGCCGCTGTGCACTGGATCAGGTTGGGGCGTTGCCGGAGGACTTCTTCATGCAGGCCGAGGAATACGACCTCTCCCTGCGCCTGTTAGACGCGGGCTGGGAAGTCCGCAGCTTCGACGATCTGCACGTGTTCCATGCCAAGTCTCCGGCGACCCGGTCCGGGGCGCAAAAACTGCGCTATGACGTCCGGAATAACCTGCTGGTCGTGCTGCGACGTTTCCCCTCGGCTTGGCGGGAGCCCTACCTGCATGAGTGGATGGCCCGGTATTGGGCTATGGCAGCGGCGGGGGGGAGACGGCTGGCGGCGATCCGGGGCTTTCTCAGCGGCGCGATGCGGCACCTGACGACGCAGGTTCATCAGCCGGTGTCGGAGGCCACATTCGAAAGGTTTGCCCGCGTCGAAGAGACGCACCGAAGAGTGCTGGAAGCCCGCAGCCGGTGTCACCTCCGACGCGTCGTGCTCGTGGACTGGGGGAAGAACATCCTGGCCTACCGGCTGGCGTGCGAGTCGGCAGGGATCGAGATTGCGGCCGTGGCAGACCCGAGCCTGGCCGGCTGCCGTTATCGCAACATCCCGGTTGTGGACGATCAGACGGCCGCGGGAGCGCGTGTCGACGCGGCGATCGTGGCCAATCTTTCCCCGGTTCACGCCGCCGAGCGGACGGTGTTCTGGCGGAAGCTCACGTCGGTACCGGTGATCGACCTGTTTGAAGAAGAGCGATCGGCAGTACAGTTTGCGGCCGCCTGACCGCGCGACCGTGACTGGCGCGCCGGGGTATCCCCGCGGCGCGCCGACCGTGCGGCTGAGCGACGGACCACCGGCACGATCAGCGGCAATCAGCGCCGACCGGGCTGCATCGGAATCTCACCAAACTGCTGTTCGTACCGCTTCAGGAGCTGCGTAAGCGACATCAGCAGGCGTTTGGCGCTGGGATAACTCATCACGATGCGATCCGTGACCTTGAAAAGAAGCTGCGCCTGCGTGTTTGGAGGCAATTGGCCGGGATTGGGGTTGGGCATGTTGAAGCCCAGGTCCATGATGACCTCTTCCGCGGTCTGGTTGAAGCGGTAGGCGTTAGAATAGGTGGTGCGGGTTTCGCGTTCGTCCACCAGCACCTGAATCCCGGGTTGCTGCTGAGCTTGCGACTGGCCTTCCCCGCCTTGTGGAGTGTCCTGTTCTGACATTTCGATCCTTTCCGTAGCAAATGGGCCGCGTATTGTGCGCGCCGGGGTGTAAAATGACAATCCCGGTATGCCACCGAAGGTTCTGGATGAGCTGTCTGCGATTCTTCCCCCCGACCGGTTGATGACGGACCCGGCGGAGCTGTTCACCTACGAATCCGACGGTTTCACGATCGCCAGATCCCGCCCGTTGGCGGTGGTGTTTCCCATCGACACGCAGGAAGTGGCACGGGTTGCGCAAGTCCTTGTCCGACATGAGGTTCCGATCGTTCCGCGCGGCAGCGGAACGGGCCTATGCGGGGGCTGCGTGGCGTATCAGAACGCCGTGGTGATTTCCACGACCCGAATGAACCGGATCTTTGCCATCGACCTGGCGAACCGCGCTGCGCATGTGCAGGCGGGAGTGCGCAACACCCAGTTAAGCGAAGCTGCAGCAGGCATGCCCGGTGGGGGATTGCTGCATTTTTCGCCGGATCCGTCCAGCCAGCGCGCCAGCACGATAGGCGGGAATGCCAGCACCAACGCCGGGGGGATTCACGTGTTGCGGGATTTCGTCACCAGCAACCATGTTCTGGGGCTGACCTTGGTTCTGGCCGACGGAACGATTGGGAGAATTGGATCAGAAAACGGGGCTTATGAAGCACCGATCGATCTGGCCGGCCTGGTCTGCGGGCACGAGGGCACGTTTGGGATCGTGACGGAGCTTTGGGTGAGGCTGGTTCCGCGGCCGGCGAGCTTTCGCACGATCGTCGGTCTGTTCAGCACGCAGGGCGACGCCTGTTCGGCCGTCAGCGACACCATCGCCGCCGGGCATCTGCCCAGCGCGCTGGAGATGATGGATGGCCCGATGGTCCATGTGATCGAGCAGACCTATCACTTCGGTTTTCCGGAATATACGGCGGCGTTGCTGCTTTGCGAAATCGACGGCATTGATGAGCTGCTGGACGCGCAAATGCAGGAGCTGGTGGCGATTTTCCGGCGGAATCACGCCTTTGAGGTCAAGACCAGTGCCGATCCGGTTCAACGCGCCAGCCTCTGGAAGGCGCGAAAGAGCGCCTTTGGCGCCATCGGGAAAATCAGCCCGAGCTACTGTACTCAGGATGCCTGCGTGCCCCGCAGCCGACTGCGCGAAGTGCTGGCCCGAATTGGAGAAATCGGTGGTCGTTTCGGGTTGTCGATTCACAACATCTTTCACGCCGGCGATGGCAACGTCCATCCGATTTTTCTGTATGACGATCGCGATCCCGCACAGACGCAGAACGTGATGCGCGCCGCCGAGGAAGTGCTGAAATACTGCATCGAAGTCGGGGGCACGATCACGGGAGAACACGGAGTCGGCGTCGAGAAGCTCCATCTGATGCCGTGTCAGTTTGATGAGGCGACGTTGAAACAGTTCGACCGTGTGAAACGCGCTTTTGACCCGGACCAGCGGATCAACGCCGGAAAGGTCGTCCCCTCCGAGAAGCTGAGAATCACGCTCACCGGACCGGGGAGGCACGTGCCGCAGTAACAAGCCGCGGGAACGACCCCGGGCGCGCTCTGGGAGTTTAGCGTCCGTGGCACGCGGATTGCTAAACGTCTGGAGCCAGCCCCGATAGATGCCCCGCCCCGGCCGGGGCGCTGCTCACCCCGCCTTGGCTTATCCCGCGTGCTCCCGGGAAACGGCGGTGAGGGCGCTCGGCGTTACTCGGGGAGGCGGGCCAGTTCCTCTGCCACAGCCGCGGCAAGGGGGGCCAACGTCTTGCGCGAGAAATCGAAGTGGATTCCCGCGGCCGCGAAAAGCTGCGGTAAGGGGCGGGTTCCTCCCAATCTCAGGGCCGCCCGGTAATTTGCCAGGGCCTGTTGGGGATCGGATTTGGCCTTCAGCCACACCTGCAGCGCCCCGAGCTGTGCGATGCCGTATTCGATGTAATAAAAAGGCACGTGGAAGATGTGGAGCTGGCTCATCCAGCGACGTTCATTCCACGGTTGCCAGTTGGTCCAGTCGACCTGATGGTAGAAGCGCTCGGCCAGTTCGAGCCATGCCTCAGTTCGTTCGCGGCGAGTGTGCTTGGGATGCGTGTAAATCCAGTGCTGGAAGGAATCGATCGTGGCCACCCAGGGCAAGGTGCGGACAATTTTGGTCAGGTGATCCCTGGCGGCGCGGGCGGCGTCGGCCGGATCGTCATAAAACAACTCAAAATGCGGTGCGCCCAGCAGTTCCATCGACATGCTGGCGACTTCGCAGAACTCCAGCGGCGCATGGATCAGAAAAACCAGCGGCTCATGCCGGGCTGCAAGGGAGTGAAACGCGTGTCCCCCCTCGTGCAGCAGCACCCGTACATCATCCTGCGTGCCGACGGCATTCATAAAAATGAATGGCTCGCGTCGCTCCGCCAGCAATGCCTGATAGCCGCCGGGGGCCTTGCCCTTGCGGCTGGAAAGGTCCAGCAGCTGGTGCCGACGCAGAATCTCAAAGTCCTCGGCCAACGCCGGTGAGATTCTGCGGAAAATCTCGTGGGTTTTGCCGACAAACCGGTCGATGTCGGTCTCTTCGAACGGGCGCAGCGGCGGGCGACCGCGCGGATCCACCGCCAGATCCCACGGGCGAAGCCGGCTCAAACCGAGGCTGCTGGCCCGCTCGGAGTCGAGGGCGCGCATCAGCGGTACGAACGTTTCGGCCACGGCGTCGGCGAACCGGAGGCAGTCCTCGGGGGTGTAATCGAACCGCTTATATTGCTTGAAATAGAACGCACGGGGGTCGGAAACTCCGGCGTTGCGCGCGATCTGCCACCGAATCTTGAGGATTTCATCAAACAAATCCTCCAGCCGGTCCGCATCGCGCAGCCGGCGATGGACGGTGGCTTCCCAGGCGGCCTGACGGGTGCCGCGGTCGGGGTCTTCCTGAAAGCGCGACATCTGCTGCAGGGTGTATTCCGCCCCACGGAAGTTGACGGTCATCGCACCGTTGATCTTGTCATACTCGGCAACCAGCTTGGTCTGCTCGGTTTCCAGAGGGACGTTCTGCTCCCGGAACAGTTCGACATCGGCCTGCCAGTGGCGAATCAGGATGGCATATTTGGGGTCGGTCAGTCCGGCACGGTGTGGGGATTCCACAAGCTTTTTCTGCATCGCAAAATGCAGGGGTTTGACCTTCGGTTCGATATTCTCCACGAAGTGGAAAAAGGCTTTTTCGATCTCGGGGTCGTCGGTGTGGCGGGACTTGTCGATGTATCGACGCTGGCCAAATTCATCGATCGCCGCATATAACTCTGAATAATCCAGCAGCCAGCGTTCCAGTTCCTCCGGGGAATTGATGTTTCGCTGGAGCAATGACTGAAAAAGCGTCTGGAGCTGCGAAAAGTCGTCGAAGGAAAGCTGCTGGGGTACGAAGCGGCGCGTCGGGGCAATGTCGAGCATGGATCGTCTCCAACCATGGATGAATCGTGAACGGTAACTTCAACGACGCTGCCGCACAACCGGCGGTTCAGCTGCAGGGGGTCGGGGTGCTGGCCGGTGGGCGGTGGATTCTGCGCGGGGTGAACCTGTCGATCGCCCAAGGCGCCTGTTGCGCCCTGCTGGGACCCAACGGTTGCGGCAAATCCACCTTGGCCCGGGTTCTGGCAGGGTGGGTGTGGCCGACCGAAGGGCGGGTGTGCGTGCTTGGGGAGCGATTCGGCCAGACTGACCTGCACGCATTGCGCCGCCGCATCCGGCTCGTGCAATCGGAGAGTGTGCATGATTTTGACGGGGAAATGACCGTTGAACAGGTCGTTCTCACGGGCGCCTTCGGCACGATCCTGCTGCATGATCCGCCTTCAGACGCCGACAGGCTTCGCGCGCGGGAGCGGATGGCATGGCTGGGCATAGACCACCTCAGATCAGCCCGCTATGGCACGCTGAGCACAGGTGAACGGATGCGAGCCCTCGTGGCGCGGGCGTTGCTGGAACCTCCGACGCTCCTTCTGCTAGATGAACCCACCGCCGGGCTTGACCTTCCCGCCCGGGAACTGCTCCTGGAAGGCCTGGACCAGGCCATGAGGCAAGCGGCATGCCGCCCGACCATTCTCATGATTTCTCACCACGTGGAGGAACTGCCCGAATCCATCGATCAGGCAATTCTGATGCGAGCAGGACGCATCGCGGCCGCAGGGCCAGCGGATCAGGTTCTTGCTGAGGGGCCGATGTCAATGGCGTTCGATGCCCCGATCGAGGTGCTGCGGGTTGGCCGACGGTACACCGCACGTTCTTCCCGCCGCTTTTAATTCGATTGGACATGTGCGAGAATCAGGTTGGTGGGCTACAATCGGAAGTCGCATGCCGGCCTCGCAACAGGTTCAGATCGCTGAAATGGCAACGCCCGGTGGCGGGGAGGGCAACCTGGTCCGTCCGGCGCGCCGGCGGCAGGTGCCTCGCCAGAGCTGGATTGACCGCTGGTTCGATCGCATCGAGGCCTTCGTTTCCCGCCTGTCCATGCGGGACAATTTCTGGAACAGCATCTGTTCGATGATCTGGCTTCCGCTGGCGTTTTTCAGTGGAGTCAAGCTCAAGGAACTGTCCCCGGAGAAGTTTGCGGCCTACCTGCCGTTCCGTCGGTTCAACCGCAACTGGTACCGCGCAATGGCCGGCGGGGCACTGCTGGCCAACAGCGAGATTGCCGGGGGCAGCTATGTCTTCGGTCGGTGCGGGGCTGATTACACGGTCGTCTGCAAGAATCTGAATTACACGTTCCTGCGCCCGTGTTTCGGCCCGGCGGTATACCACATCACTCCGCGGGAGAACCTGAATGAATTGCTCAGTAAGGGCGGGGAGTTCAACATCACCATCGACATGGAGGTTCTTCAGCAGGCCGCACGGGTGGGGGAGAAGGACAAGCGCGTCGGCAAGTGTGAAGCCGTCTTTCATGTGACACCCAAGACACACCACAAGGCAAAGGCGGCGCGGCGATCGTAATCGCACGCCTCTCGATGCCGCTTCCTTTCCGATGGCCCGGATGCCCGCGCAGGCCGATGCATGTCAACCCACCGAGGTGAACGGTCGGTCGTCGACGACCGGACAGCGCCCGTTTGATTGGCCGGGCTGGTCTTTATATCTGGGAACGAGCTGGACTTGGTGCATCGGCATGTTCCTGCCGGTGTTGCTGATCCGCGACTATGGCCTGAGCGGTTTCCTGATCTTCGCGATCCCCAACGTCGTCGGCGCGGCCGCGATGGGCTGGGTGATGCGCTCGCCGGAGCAGAGCCGCCGGTTCACTCAGGTGCATTCTGTTGCCTGCGGCGCGTTTTCCCTTCTGACGATCTGTTTTCACGGGTTCTTTGCAGGTTGGATGGGGTCGAGGTTGTTGCAGAATCCGGGCTTGGCTGCGATTGCATTCGGGGGCTTGATCCTCGTGATGACATTGCTGATGCGGCTGGGTGGGGGGCTGGAGCGGTGGCTGGCGGCCGCCGTGGCAGCGACTTCCGGGGCACTGTTTATGCTGGTGCTACGCTATCGGTTGGATTTGGGCATTCTGTTGCCGCAAGGGGTTGTGGTGACGCCGAGCGAGCTTGCGGGTCTGGCTGCTGCGTGCATGCTGGGGTTCCTGTTTTGTCCCTACTTGGATCGAACATTTCATTGGGCTCGTCAGAGCACCACGCAAACGGGGGCCCGATGGGCCTTCGGGGTGGGGTTTGGCGTGGTCTTTCTGGGGATGCTCTGTTTCTCGTTGATCTATGCAGATCTGATCCTCGAATCGCGCCTGAACCGGACAGTGCTGGGCATGCTGCTGGTGCATCTGTGGGTGCAGTCGTCATTCACGGTGGCTGCTCATGGTGCGCTGGCCAGCACCTTGGGCCGCGTCGGTTGGATGTACGCATCTGCAGGGGTGTGCCTGGCGTTGGGGGTGATTGCGGACCAGCTCTTATATAACAATTGCCCGGGGGGAGAGCTGGGGTATCGGTTGTTCCTGGGCTTTTACGGGCTGATCGTGCCGGCTTATGTGCTGATCGGCGCTGCCTCGCGGACGGGCGGGGATAAGGCAACGTGGCTCCTGCTGCTTCTGGTGGTTGCGGCTGCGCTGCCGTTCTACTGGCTCGCTTTCATTGAAGGGATGATGCCGTGGGCGGGCGCCGGAGTGGCGATCGTGCTGCTGGGGGGCCTGACAGCCCGGATCATGCCGGCCCGACGGGAGGAGTCGATCGCTGCATCAGGAGCCTGAGAGTTGCTGGATGACGGCTTCTGCGGCCCGCCGGCCCGATTCCATCGCTCCGTTGATGCTCGCCTGATCCACGTGATCCCCACAGACGTACAAGCCCTTGCGGATGCACACCGGTCGGCGCGGATTGCGCAGGTCGGCCTGTTGCGGCAGCGATTGCGGCAGGTCATACGTCCGCAGGTGTCGCCAACTCGCTACGGCGTCACCAAACCATTCGGTTAATTGTGCCTTCACGGCTGGCAACAGGTCCTCCGGGCGCTTGCCGCAGATCCCGGCAGTGCTGGCTGCAATCAGGTGTGCTCCGGAAGGAGCGTATGACCGACTGACATTGCTCATCACCGCCAGATGATTCACCGGCCCCCGACCGTCGCCGTCCAGCACGAGCAGCGGTTCGTCGATCGGCGGCTTCTCTGCCGCGAAATACACGCAAGCCGTTCCACACCACCCGCCAGCGGTTGATGTGCCCAGCAGCCTCGCGGCCGAGGTCTGATCGGTCGCGACGATCACCGCGCGAGCCATAATCCGCTGTCCCCCGGCCAGAGTCACGCCGTTGTCGTCGGCACGGGCCACGGGGGTGTTTAATCGAATCTCGCTGCTGCGCAGGCGCATCGCGATATGCCGCGCGAGGGCACCCATGCCTGCATCGGGCACGGCGGCGTCACCCTCGGCGAACATTTTGAATGTGAACTCAAACATTCTGCTGCTGGTGGCCAGAGAGCGATCGAGAAACACCCCGCCGAAAAAGGAACGGAAAAACCGATCGATGATCCGATCGGAGAACCCCTTTGCGTGAAGCAGCTCGAGTGTGGAGGTTTCGGGTCGTTGCCAGACCTGCTCGGGGTCGATCTGCCTCAGCTCATTCCGCAGAGAACCGATTTTCAACTTATCCCCGAGAGTTCCTACCGAGGAAAGCGCTGCCTCCAAAAGGCGGCCGGGGTGGCGGAACGGATCGTAGACCGCCGAGAATTTTCCCTCGGCGCGGATCAGCGCGCCATGCGCAAAGGGCCTGAGGCCCAGTGCGTCGTAATCAAGAATCCGTTGTCCTTCCGGATAACTCGTGAGGTAAACCTGAAAACCCCGATCCAGCAGGAAGCCATCCACGCGGTCGGTTCGAACACGCCCGCCGACTTCATCGGAGGATTCAAAAATCGTCACCGGGATTCCGGCAAGGTTCAGGGTGCGGGCGGCGCATAGTCCGGCCAGACCCGCACCGACGATGATCACGTCTCCATGAGCCGTCATGACTGAAGTAGATGCCAGGGAGCGGCGGATTTCAAATGCCGCACGCATCGATGCGCATCGATGGATGGGGGCCGATCAATTCCAAGGCAGGCTCGGGATCACAGGCTGAGCGAGGTGCGTTCTATCCGGGATAGCATCCTCGAGCCGGCGCCGGCGCAAGCTGGCGAGCGGGGTCACTTTTCGACCGGTTTGATCGTCCACTTGGGGTTCTGACCGAAGAAGCGACAGGGGTTGTTGAAGAAGATTTCAATCGCTTCGTCGAGAGAGTGTCCCCGGGCGCGGAACTCGCGCGCGGTGTCGGTGAGCATGTGCGGCCCGGATTCGCCCCAGTCGCTGGCAGAATTCACGCAGATCATGTGAGGGCCGAAGGTTTCGAGAATGTCGCAGCCCCGCTGGGGGGTGACTTTGGTGACGGGGTAGATCGTCAACCCTGCCCAGAAGCCATGATCACGAGCCATCCGGATCGTGTGTTCCTCACAATGATCAATAAGCACGCGTTCCGGGCGGATTCGGCGGTCGTTCTTCAGGATGTCGCAGATGATGGCGGTGCCTTTGTGCTTGTCTTCCAGGTGGGGCGTGTGGATCAGGATCAACTGGTTGTGGGACGCGGCAAGGTCCACCTGCTCTTCAAAGACGGTGATTTCATTGCGGGTATTCTTGTTCAGGCCGATTTCCCCGATGCCCAGAACGGTTGGCTTCTGCAGCAGCGGGGGAATCAGTTGAATCACTTCCCGGGCGAGCGAAACGTTCTCGGCTTCCTTGGCATTGATGCACAACCAGCAGAAGTGCCGGATGCCATAGCGCGCCGCACGCAGCGGTTCGATATCCGTCAGATGCCGGAAGTAGTCGGCGAAGCTCGCAGCCGCCGATCGGTCAAATCCGGCCCAGAACGCCGGTTCGCTCACCGCAACGACGCCGGCACGGCTCATGTAGATGTAATCGTCGGTCGTGCGGCTGACGCAATGAATATGGGGATCGATGAACTGCATGACAGTTGACCCGGGTGCCGTTGGTCACGTTCGACGCGGGGGAGGCGATGTATCCGATAGGATCATCTGAACCTGCGCCGCCCGGTTTTCGCCGGCATTCAGCAGGATTTCCAGGCACTTCCGGAGGTTCTGCATCCGGGGATCGCGCATCGCCTGCTCACCCCCCGGAGCGCGCTGGATGCGGTCAAGGTCGGCAGCGAGGCTGAGCGTTCGCCAGCGCATCTCCAGGTAGGTGGCGTCGAGGGTTTGCTGAGCGGTTCGCATGTCTGCAAGGATTGTAGGACGCAGCCGATCGATCTATTTCAGGATATCGGCAGAAGCAGGCCGGGGACGTATAGTGTCGGGGGCAAAATGTCGCAACCGGGGTTCTTTGAGTTTCGCAATCGGCTCACCGCCGCCGGCCGGCGCGCAGAGGCCTCTTCCGCCGGTGCGCAACCCATTACGGTATCTGAACTTACGTCAAAAATCGAAGCGGTCCTGCGCACGGGTCTGCCCGGTTCACTGCTGGTGCGGGGCGAGATTTCCAACCTGAACCACCATCGTTCCAGCGGGCACCTGTATTTCACGCTGAAAGACGAGTCTGCCTGTGTGGACTGCGTCATGTTCCGTTCGGACGCCGAACGGCTGAAATTCACCCCGGTTGACGGTGCGGAGGTGCTGGCCCGGGGCATGGTCCGAGTCTATGCCCAGCGCGGGCGGTATCAACTGTATGTCAGCTCACTGGCGCCGCTGGGGAAGGGCGCGCTGGAACTGGCGTTCCAGCAACTGAAGGAAAAGCTGGAGCGCGAAGGGCTTTTCGCGCCGGAGCGGAAGCGTCCCTTGCCGCGCTTCCCGGGAACTGTGGCCCTGATCACCGGGCGCGAAACCGCGGCGTTGCAGGACATGCTGAAGGTGCTGTCACGCTTTCCGTTCATCCGTGTGCTGATTGCGCCGGTACTGGTTCAGGGTGCGGGGGCAGCCGGACAGATTGCCTGGGCGCTTCGGGAGGTGGGTGCGCTTGAGCCTCCGAACCGACCCGATCTGATCATCCTTGCCCGGGGGGGAGGTTCGCTGGAGGACCTGTGGGCGTTTAATGAGGAACCTGTCGCGCGGGCGATCGCTCGATGTCCCATTCCGGTCGTTACGGGAATCGGGCACGAAGTGGATGTTTCCATCGCCGACCTTGTGGCGGATTACCACGCCCACACCCCCACGGAGGCGGCGCAGGTAGTGGTTTCACACTGGAAGATGGCGACTGAGGCGATCGGGCTTCTGGCGCGGCGGCATGCCCGGGCGATCCGGCAACAGGTGATGGAGTCGTGGCAGCGGTTGCGATTGATCGAGCAACATGAGTTCTTCCGAAGACCGTTGGATCTGGTGGATCGACGGCGTCAGCGGCTGGACGACCTGCAGAAGTCGCTGGGGACAGCCTTGACAGCCTGTGCTCGACGCGCGAGCGATCGGCTGGCTGCGGTGACCACGGCGCTGGAGCGGCGGCATCCACGGCTGGCGGTGAGACTGGCGGCACAACGCCTGGCGCAACTGGCAAAACAGCTTCCGTCGGTGGCGGGAAGAATGCTGTCCCGGAAGCACCAGGCGCTGTCGGCGATGGAATCGCAACTGAAGGCGGTCTCGCCCCAAGCCACGCTTGGCAGGGGGTATTCGATCACGATGCGAAAAGGTGGCGATGTCGTGCGATCGGCCGGAGAGGTGAAGCCCGGGGATGTTCTGGTAACGCGTTTTGCTGATGGGCAGGCCGAGTCGGTGGTGCGCGACCAGAAGCAGATGCGATTGTTCGAATAACGGGCTACGGACGTCTGCGAGGCTCGAACCCGACGCCACGCGAAATTCCAACCGTTTGGGCTAGTAGATTCGGCGGGAGGAATCTTAGCGCAAAAGTAACGGAGCGTTAGGTATTGGGGAACTGACAACGGGTCGTAAGCCCAGCATTGAAAAGGATTTACGGAAGGGACGTGCGGTGGTTCAGCGCGGAAGATCGACCCGACTCCCGAGAGCTTCGAGGGGTGTGAAAGCAATTCCGGTCTTCCGGCGGGTGTGTCGAGCGGGACGATGGAGACGCCAAACGGTCGGAGGCTTACCTGCAGGAGCCGGCAGGTGCGCCATAAGTCCCTGCAGGATATCAAGTTAGGCTAGTCGGGATCCTCTGAACGCCATTGGGACGACGGAGGAGCCTTGCGGCGGCCGGGGAAGAATCCGCTTTGTTGACGTAACTTCATTGCTCACAGGAAGTTACGGCGAGTTTAATGCCGTTGGCGGACGACCGAATGGCTTGGGTACCGTCCCTTCAGGGTGGGGCATCCGTGGTCACAGTAACTCGCCTCGATACTCGCAGGAACTGGAGCAGGTTTCGTGCACCACGACGGCGGCGATCTGCGGGAGGACCGGTTTCAGCCGGTCATAAATCCACCGGGCCAGCACTTCGCTGGTGGGGTTCTCCAGCCCCTCAATCTCGTTCAAATACCGGTGGTCGAGCCTGCGAAGGATGGGTTCAGTTGCAGCTTTGATGTCTCCGTAGTCGATCAGATAGCCCTTTCTCGGGTCGACCTGGCCTTCGACGATCACATCGAATCGGAACGAGTGCCCATGCAGCCGTCGGCACTTATGGCCTTCGGGAAAGGTTGGAAGCAGGTGCGCGGCCTCAAAGCCGAAGGATTTGGTGAGTCGGACAACCACATTTGAATTGTACGGGAGCGAGCGGACAAGCAAAACCGCGGCGCGACGATGTGCCGGCGCAACGGATTCTCAGGTGCCGCGTCGATTGCCGTAGAGCTCGATGTGCAATCGAGGGCAGTAGCGGTAGCCGGTTTTCTTGCACAGGTCGATGATCCAACTGGCGCGCTCGTGGAGGGTCCGGGCGTCGACGCCCTCGGGCATCAGCAGGACATCCGACGGCTCCCACCCGCGCAGCCGGGAGAGAATCTGCTTGATTTCGCCGAGGTCGGCTTCGGAGGAAACGACGAATTTCAACTGCATCTGCGGCGCAATATCGATGAATTGCTGGATGGCTTCGAAGTTGATGCGCGTCTTTTCGTGCAACTGGGCGAATCGCTCTTTGCCCGGACCGACGGGCGTGGAATTGCTGAGCTTCGGGGAAAGGCTGGCCAGGTGGATCGCAACAGGCTTGAAGACAGTCGCGGCGGTTTCGAGGGTAATGTGGAGGTCGGCAGCGTGGAGGCGATCGCACAATTCGGCGATGTCCGGCATGATCATCGGTTCACCGCCTGTCAGCACGACATGCCGGCACTGAAATTCCTGAACGGCCTGGACGATCTCATCAACCGTGCGATCCTCGCCTTCGGGATGCCAGCTTGCGTAGGGGGTGTCGCACCAGGCGCAGCGCAGGTTGCATCCGGAGGCGCGCACAAACACACTGGGCACGCCGGCAAGCTTGCCCTCCCCCTGAATCGACTGAAACAGCTCGGCGATGCGCATGCCTCAGACCTACGATTTGGCGGCTCGTGAAGGGGCGGGTCGCCTGTTAATCTGGAGAAACCGCACATTCGCGGACGCTAACCTGGTAAGGCAGTTCGTGTCTGACACGACGGATAACGTGAGAGAACCCATGTCCACCAGCAAGCGTCAACGGGCAGTTGCGGCGGCGGTCGAATCGATGGAGGCGCGGCGGCTGCTTTCCATCGCACTGATCGACGGGCAACTGCAGGTGAAGGCCACCAGCGGGGATGACGAGGTCCGCATCGACAGCGACGAAGCGGCTTCCCGCATCCGAGTGCAGGTTAACTCGACGATCCGGCGATTCAACCGATCGGAGGTGTCGAGTCTGATTGTCAGTGGTTTGGACGGCAATGACCGGATCGAGGTAGCGCCATCGGTTTCCCCGACCATTCGAGCCAGGCTGTACGGATTCGGAGGCAGCGACACGATTCTCGGTGGCCCCGGCGCCGATGCCCTCTTCGGTGGCGACGGCAACGATAATCTCCGCGGAGGCGGGGGGCGCGATACGCTGCGCGGTGAAGCCGGGGCCGATCGTCTGCAGGGCGACGCAGGCAACGATGTACTGCGCGGCGGCGGGGGCAATGACAACCTGTACGGCTCGGCCGGTCATGACACCCTCAGCGGCGACGACGGGCAGGACCTGCTTCGTGGGCAGGGGGGCGATGATCTGCTGTTCGGCGGGGAATCCAACGACTCGATCACCGGCGAAGTGGGCGACGACCGCATCTATGGCGAAGGCGGCGAAGACCGGCTGTTCGGCGACGACGGGGATGACTCGCTCTCCGGTGGAACGGGCAACGACAGCGTCAACGGTGGAGAGGGAGACGACGAACTCTACGGAGACGCCGGACGTGACAGCGTTGCCGGCAACGGGGGTGACGACTACGCCGAAGGCAACGATGGACGCGACAGCGTCTACGGCGACAGCGGCGAAGACACGCTCCTGGGCGGACGGGAGAATGATGTGGTCTTCGGCCACGGTGGAGATGACGATATTTTCGGCGGCGACGGCAACGACAGCCTGCGTGGTGGCGATGGCGATGATCTGATCGAAGGGAACGAGGACGATGACACGATCCTTGGCGACCGGGGCGAGGATCGCATGTTCGGCGATAGCGGCGACGACATCATTGATGGGGTGGATCGAGACTTCGACACTCTGACTGGTGGAAGCGGCGACGACTTTCTGTACGTCGATTTTCATGAGGATGAATGGTTCGGCGGAGACGGGTCGGATCGAGTCTTCGATGAGTTCGACCGGCCGGTGTAAGGCTCCCGGTACGTCGGCTTAAGGATTTGTCAGGGATGCTGGCTTGCCAGACGGGGGGCAGTTCGGGGCAAAATGGCGTTGGTTGGTCGGGGCGACGGCACGGAATTGAAGACCGCGAGGAATCTGGAGGGCCTGCCCATGCTGATGAAGGCAATCTGCTGCCTGCTGCTGCTTGGCTCGGGGTTGCAAAACCCTTCGATCGGGGATCTGGGCTTCCTGTCCGGTGAATGGGTCGCAGAATCGGGGTCGACCGTAACCGAGGAACTGTGGTCCGAGCCGCGGGCGGGGACGATGTTCGGCTTCGCCCGCACGATCGCGGGGGACAAGACGGTCTTTTTCGAATTCGTGCGCATCGAAACCCGGGATGGAGTGCTCCATTACATCGCCCAGCCCCGCGGCGGTGCTGCAACCGCATTCAAGCTGACCCGATTCGACGGCCGCGCGGCCACCTTTGAAAACCCCGAACACGATTTCCCGAAGAAAATCGAGTACGAGAGAATCTCCGAAGACGCCCTGCGTGCCACGATTTCCGGCGTCGATGCTCCGGGAGCAAAAAGCCAGAGCTGGGAATTCCGACGGATCAGATGAATCGGCAGAGGAATTCGAACACATCCGGCATAGGTTTACCCGAGGAATCGACGGGAGGCTCGAACCACCAGCGGTAGGCGGCCAGCCGCGTGGGCTGATCAATGTTGATGCTGCCGGAGGATTTGACGATATCGACCTTTTCTACGTTGCCTTCGGCATTCGTGTAGATCCGCAGAACCACAACGATGGGCGGGCGAAGCTGCATCAGGTCGGCTTGACCGGCCATCTCCAGCCGCGGTCGCACCAGTTTGTGCTT
>JAVQWE010000018.1:0-11334 GCA_033579175.1 Phycisphaerales bacterium
TGGGCTACCAGCGCGCACGGGCATCACAACTACGAAGTCTACCTCATGCGTGACGATGGGTCGGACAAGCGGCGCGTCACCTATTCGCCGGGGGCCGATGTGCTGCCGGCGTTCTCTCCGGACGGTCGGCACATGATCTGGTCGAGCAAGCGCACGCAGGACAACACGACGCAGGTTTTCGTTGCCCGCTTCCATCTGCCCGGCTAGCCCGTGGCGCCCGCGGCATCATCTTCTGAATGAGGGTCAACCCCCCAGGGTTCGACGAATCCACGGCCAGGCGAAATACACCACCACCGCCAGTAGCGCCAGCAGCACCAGGGTCTTGACGACCGGATGGACGCCGGCCGCGCGGCCGGGGTCTTCTCCTCGATGCTGAGAGCCATGCCGCGCGACAGGGTCAGCGCCGATCGGCTCGACGTGCTGCACATCCATGCCGGCGGCGCGGGCCTTGTGCTCTGCCGCCGCTTTTGAGGGAGCCTCCAGCTCCAGCACCATGCGGGCACCGGTGGCATGGTTGACACCGCTTACTCGGAACTGCATGCCGGGAGCATACCCGAAAACCGTTGGGGTGTCGGGGGGGCGCGCTCTTGGCGACAGCGACGGCAAATGAATAATCCCCCGGCATGGAACAGACCAACACCGGCCTGCTTGCCGGCAGGAAAGGGATCATTCTCGGGGTTGCCAACAGCAACAGCATCGCCTGGCACATTGCCAACCAGTGCGTGAAGCACGGTGCCACCTGCGGTTTCGGGCATCTGCCCGGAGAAAAGATGCAACGCCGTGTCAGCAAGGCGCTGGAGGAAGGCGGCTTCGGCGGAAGCTGGATGGCGCCATGTAATGTTGCCGACGATGCGTCGATCGAATCCTTCTTTTCAGCCGCCCGCGACAGATTCGGCACCATCGATTTCCTGGTACACAGCCTGGCATTTGCCAATCATGAGTATCTCAAGATCGTCTGGGGCACCTTCACCAGCACCCCGCGCGATGTCTACCGCGAGGCGATTGACATCAGCGCCTACAGCCTGATCGCCGTCACCCGCGCTGCCCTTCCGCTGATGCCCGCAGGTGGATCGGTCCTGGCCCTGAGCTACTACGGAGCCGAAAAGGTCATCCCGGGTTACAACGTGATGGGAGTGGCCAAGGCCGCGCTGGAAGCCACCGCCCGGTATCTGGCGTTCGACAACGGACCGAAGAAAATCCGGGTCAACTGCCTGTCGGCCGGTCCGATCCGCACCCTCAGCGCCATGGCCGTGGGAGGGATCGACGAGATGTTTGCCCACGTGCAGCGCAAGGCGCCGCTGCAACGAAACGTGGAAGCCGACGAGGTCGGCAAAACCGCAGTGTACCTGCTGAGCGATCTTTCCAGCGGGGTGACGGGGGAAACGATTTACGTCGATTGCGGTTTCAACATTGTCGGCCTGTAAGCCGACGGCTTCCGGCGCGAAGGGGCACGGGCGGGGGTGGCCCCGGGTGAGTCGCTGCGACCGGTGATGCGCGATCGGAGCGTCGGGCGCGCAGCGCCGGTCGGAAGAAAAATTCACGATTTTTGAATCAATCAGCCTTGATCGGGCGTGCTTTGTGATGCGGGCGCTGCGCGCCACGCCGCACGCGAGCGCAGCGCAGGCAGAGAGAGGGAGCGGGCGCGACCCGTGCAGGAGTCGTCGTCCGTGCTCTTTGACAATCTGGCCGGGGGCAAGCGGGATTGTGCATTTTTGTGCGGATTTGTGCACTTTTTCCGAATGCGAGTGCACCGACCGACGAAACGCACAACGACCGACGCATTCGCAGGCATCCGGGCGGGCGCGATCAGACCCGGGCCAGAGGAGACACCGCGTACGATCGGCAGCGCGCCGCAGTCGGGAAGGTCAGGCTCTGGCCCAGCGGATGAGGATGTCGGCAACTTCGGGTCGACTGAATTGCGGCGGGGGGCGCTGCCCGGCAAGCAGCATCTCCCGCACCTTCGTCCCGCTGGGGGCAACCTTGTCCTCAGGACCGTGGGGGCAGGTCTTGGCGGATACCACGGCCTCGCAACGGTTGCACCAGGCCGTGTGCTCGAACTTCAGGATGGTGACTCCGATCTCTCGAGGCACGTCAAACTGATCGAAGATTTTCTGCGCGTCATAGGTGCCGTAATAGTTGCCCACCCCGGCGTGGTCGCGCCCCACAATGAAGTGACTCACCCCGTAATTCCGTCGGATCAGCGTGTGCATCACGGCTTCGCGCGGCCCGGCATAGCGCATCGCCAGAGGCATCACGCTGAGCATGGTGCGCTGGGGGTTGTAGTAGTTGTCCACCAGCGCCTGATAGCATTCCATGCGAACGTCGGCAGGGATGTCGTCGCTCTTGGTTTCACCCACCACCGGGTGGATCAGCAGCCCGTCGGTCATCTCCAGCGCCACTTTGGTGAGGTATTCATGGCTGCGATGAATGGGGTTGCGGGTCTGAAACGCTGCCACCGTGTTCCACCCGCGCTGCTCGAAGGCAGCACGGGTCTGGGCCGGGGTGAGCCGGTAAGACGGGAACTCCGGCTGATAATTCGGGCAGATCACGTCGATCGGTCCCGCAAGGCACCAGTTTCCCTGAGATTGGACCACGGCGACCCCGGGGTGCTTCGGGTCTTCGGTCTGGTAGACGCTGGGGATTTCCAGCGATTTGTCATGCCTGAACTTTTCGCTGACGGTCATCACCGCCAGCAATCGCCCCTGCGAATCACGCAGCGCGATCCGTTCCCCGACGGAGATTGCAGCCGACACGTCGTCCGCAGGCGAGAGCACGACCGGGATCGGCCAGACAAGGCCGCTGGCCAGACGCATTTCCCGGCAGACGCGCAGGTAATCCGATTCACCCATGAAGCCCGTCAGCGGAGAAAAGGCGCCGATCGCGATCATCTCCAGGTCGCAGGCCTCACGCGGGCTCAGCGTTACCGCGGTCAGCAGGGATGCGTCGGTCTGAGCGCGCCTGGCGGCGGCGGGTTCGAGCTGCCGATTGATGAGATTCCCACCGTGCGGGGAAACCAGCGACATCCAAGTCTCCTTTGCAACGTCGATGCGGTTGGCAGCCGGTTCTTAGGGCAAGTGGTCCGAAGCGTCAAGGCGGTTGCGTGACATGGCGATTCGCGCCAGAATTGCCGGCTCTCATGACCGACCGCCCCGATCCGATCGCTTCCGATGAGGCAGACCGGCCACTCAATCCGCTGTTTTCAAGGCTGCTGGCGCCCTTGCGGGTGAAGCTGGTTCGGGGATTGATCCGGTGGGGGATTGCGATTGCCGGGATCGCCATTGTGTTGTGGAACATCTCCCTGCGCGACCGGGTTCTGGCGCTGGGGGTGGCCGGGAGCGCGATCCCGCGCGAAGTTCGCCTGGTTGAACCGGCACCGGAGGTGATCCGACCGGAGACGGAACTGGCCTACATCGATTTCGGCGGGGGGACGCTTCGCGGGAGCGACCTGGTCTACCGCCCGGATCGCAAAATGGTCAGGCTGCGGGATGGCACAACGGTGCGTCTGCTGGCGATGGATCTGACCAGCGATCCGAAAAGCCCGCAGGTGCGCAGGCTGCTGGTGGCGGCTTCGACCGACGCCTCCGCTGCACCCTCGTGGATTCTGCCACAGGAGGTTTCGGGAGGATTTGAGCTCCGGGTGCCCAGCCCGTTGGTGGATCGCGGCGTGCGAACCATGCTCGCACGGGCTGACAAGGGCTACCTGTGGCTGGCGGTTGCGGTTTTCCCGGTGGTGTTTCTGCTGACGGCGTTGCGATGGCAGCAGCTCCTTCGGGCTGTGGGGATCCACCTGCCTTTTTCGCGGACATTCGCCCTGAACATGGTGGGATGCTTTTACAACAGCTTCATGCCCGGCAGCACGGGAGGCGACGTGCTGAAGGCATATTACGCGGCCAAACAGACGCGGCACTTCCGGACCCGCGCGGTGATGAGCGTGATTATCGACCGGATCATCGGGCTTCTGGCACTGGTGATTCTGGGAGGCTCCATGGCGGGGATTCAGTGGATGACTGCAAGCGACGGGCGCGATCCGGCCACGCGCAAAAGCGTGCAGGTGGCGGTGGGATCGATGCTGATTCTGGGGGCGGTGGCGGTGGCGCTGTGCGTGCTGTATGTGCCGGCGCTGCGTCGGTACACGGGGCTGGGGTTTGTGCTCGGGAGGCTTCCCATGCAGGCGCAAGTGGGAAAGGCGCTGGAAACGATGGAGCTGTACCGCCGTCGACCGGGGCTGGTGCTGGGAGCGCTTCTGCTGACGTTGCCGGTGCACGGTACGGTAGTGGTCTCGGCGATGCTGTCGGGTATGGCCTTCGGGCTGCCGCTGCCGGCGTGGTATTACTTCGTGGCGGTGCCGGTGATTGTCCTGAGCGGTTCGATTCCGATTTCGCCGCAGGGCGCGGGAGTGATGGAGTTCTTCGCGATCGTGCTCACGCGGCGCGCCGGTTGCACGATCGGAGAGGCATTTGCCCTGACCATGTGCATCCGGCTCGTGCAGATCTTCTGGAATCTCACGGGGGGGTTGTTTGTGATCAAGGGGGGGTATCACTCCCCCACTCAGCAGGAGCAGGCATCTCTGGTCGAGGAGGAGGAGCCAGCCGCGGTGGAGCAGCGATGATCAGGCGTGTGGATCGGATTCTGCTTCGGGTGAGCGGTCTTGCCTCGGCGGTGCGGCATTACCGCGACGTGATGGGGCTGCGGCTGCTGCGGCAGGACCGTCGGCTGGCGGTGTTTGAACTGACCGATTCGCCGACGCATCTGGTGCTTCACGACGACCCGGACCTTCCGGCTGAAGCCACCTATCTTCTGGTGGATGACGTGCGCGACCTGTTCCGCCGCAGCGAGCAGCTCAAACTTACCTTCGTCAGTCCCCCGGCGCAGGTGGCGCGTGGTTACCGTGCGACCGTTCGCGACGCGTTCGGAGCAGTGATGCTGCTGATCGATCAGACGCTCGCGGGAACGCCGGTCGAGGATTGCCGCGCGCCGGCAGGGCTGTTCCCGGGAGTGCCTGCGCGCTGCCCGGCGCGACCCGGGCCGTTGATCGCCATTTACCGGAAGATCGCCCGTACCGCCGACGACTTGCCCTACACCCCGCATTTTGAGGCGTTGTACGAGGAGTACATTCAGCCCTTCCCCGATCCGAAGCCCGACCGGGCGGAGGTCTGGCGGCACCTGCTGACGATCCGCAAGTCCGGGCGCCTGCCGAGGCTGGGGGAAGCCACGTCGACTCCCCCGGTTCTGCAACCGGAGGAAAAGCAGATGCTGCGGAATCTTCTCGGCCGGGACGCCGGAAAGCGCGACCGACTGCCCTATACACAACGCTTTGAGGAAATCGCGCGGAAATTCGGGGAATTCCGCGGCCGACCGCTGCCCCCGCATGCGCTGTGGCGCGCGATCGCCACCCTGACAAAATGAAAAACGTTTCATCCAGTCAGGGAGGCAGGTTGCTCCGGGCGACCGACGACCGCATCCTCATACAGTCGAACCCACGGCGAGAGATCGTCGTCGGGATCGACGGGTCGGGGTGGCTGCCGTCGAAGCGCTCCGTTGACGGTGGCATGGTAGATCGTCTGAGCCAGCACGCGCGCGCGGGGGCTGTCCGAAATCGCCAGGTTCGAAGCCTCCAGCTCCAGAGCGCCTGGAGAAGGCGCTGCGATGACCGGCACACCCAGTTGCTGGCAGACCCTGGCGGCGTACAGCCCGGTGGGCTTGGTGGCGGCGAAGATGGCCAGGTCCGCCAATGCCGCCACGGCTGGCCAGTCCAGCGCGTGTCCTGCGGCATCTTCGGCAAAGATGCAGAACCCTGGACGTCGAAGATCGGCGACGAACCGTCGGATGATGTCTCCCATCGGTCCACGGCCCCAGATGAGCGTACGGTAGTTCGGATCGAAAAACCACATGATCACGCCGGCCCAGGCGGCCAGACGATGGTTGGACCGACGATGCGATTCTCCCACGGCCAGCAACACCTTGTGTTGATCAGACAGCCCCAGCTGCGCGCGCGACAACGGCTGCGGGGAGCTGATTCTCGGAGCAAGAGTCACGACCCTGGTACAATCCGCCGGCACACCTGCGGCGAGCAGTTCGCGACGGACGGCTTCCGAACCGGCAGCCACAATCACCCGCCGCGCCAGCGATACCCAGCGCAGGCGCGAAAGACCGCGCAACGGCTGATCCCCGGGTGGGGAGTAGACAATCGGCTGGCATCCCACGGGAAGAACCGCGGTCAGCGAAGCAGGTCCGATGGCGTGGATCACGTCGAACTCTTCCTGCCGTTCCCGGCGCATCAGGCGGTGCATGACGTGAGGCATGGCGCCGGCCGGGGGCAAGGTGTGCCCCGAGCAGGCGATGCGGGGATCGGTCGCGCCGGTGATTCGCGCCGCGATCGACCGGTTTTCGTAATCGGCGTTTGCGTCGGTCACCAGAAGGACCCGCGTCATAGGCCGGGGAATGTAGCGAACTGTGCAACCTGCCGGAAGTAACTGTGACGGGAGACAACATGCTGCCGATCTGGAAACTGGAGAATTCCCATGACCGCATGAAGGTAGAGGCGCGGCTCGAGCGCCTCCGCATTCACCCGGCACGATGGCTGACCGATGCTGAGCTTGCGGCCAGGGTCCAAGTCGTGCGGGAGACGATTGCGGACGTGGCCGAGCGCGGGGATGCCGCGGTTGTCGAGGCTGCGCGCCGCTTCGACGATCCGCGGTTCACCCGCGAGCAGATTGCGGTCACGGATCAGGAGCTCAGCGCCGCGGGGAATCGGGTCAACCGGGAAGTGCTGCAGGCCATGCAGCACGCGATCGCACAACTGCGGGAGTATCAGACGCACATCCTGCCCTCGGAACCGCCGGAGCTGACGCGCGTAGGCGTGCGGCTGGCCTTGCGCTTCTGTCCGGTGGACTCGGCGGGGTGCTATGTTCCGGCGGGGAAGGCGGCCTACCCTTCCACGCTCATTCATCTGGTCGTGCCCGCGCAGGTAGCGGGGGTTCGAGAAATCGCGGTCTGCATTCCTCCCAGCCGGTACGGGCGCAGCGACATCCTGCTGGCCGCCTGCCAGCAACTGGGTATCTCCCGGATTTACCGTGCGGGGGGTGTGGCGGCGGTGGCGGCGATGGCGCTGGGCACCGAAACGATTCGACGGGTGGATAAGATTGTCGGACCGGGTAACGACTACGTCCAACTGGCCAAGTTGGCGGTCGCCGGGGGGGTGGGAATCGATGGCTACCTTGGCCCCAGTGAGATCGTGGTGATCGCCGATGAGGCCGGCCGACCCGACTTCATCGCTGCCGACCTGATCGCTCAGGCGGAGCACGACCCGGGTTCGTGCTTCCTGCTGACGCCCTCGCTGCCGCTGGCGTGCGCCGTGTCGGAAGAAATCAGCCGGCAGTTGCAGGCGCGCTCCCGGCGCGAGGCGATCGAGCGGTCACTGGCATCTGACAGTGCCGCCATCGTCACACGCTCGATGGACGAAACGATCTCCCTGGCCAACAGAATCGCGGCCGAGCACGTAAACCTGCAATGCTCCGATAACGAAGCTGTCCTTCGGGAGTTGTGGCATGCCGGTGCGGTATTTGTCGGCCCGTGGTCGCCAGTGGCGGCCGGCGATTACGTGGCCGGTCCGAGTCATTGTCTGCCGACGAATACCACCGCCCGGTTCACCAGCGGTGTGAGCGTGTTTGATTTCCTGAAGCGATCCGCCGTGGTGCGGTATGAGCCATCCGGCATCCAGCGGGAGGTTTCCGCGATTGTGACGCTCGCCAGGGAAGAGCACCTCGACGGTCACGCTGCCAGCGCCCTGATTCGCGCGGAGCGACACCCGTGAGATTTCACCCTTCTCAAACGGCAATTGCCGCTATACTACGCGCCATGGCTCCAGCATTTGTACGTCCCTCGGTTCGCGCCCTGTCGGGTTACGTGCCGGGGGAACAGCCGCCGATCGGTCAGCGAGTCGTGAAACTCAACACCAACGAGAATCCCTTCCCACCCAGTCCGAAGGTGATGGAGGCCATCCGTCAGGTGGAGCCGGAGCTGCTGCGCCGGTATCCGAATCCGATGGCCGATTCCTTCCGCGCCGCGGCCGCGCGGGTGCTGGGAATTCCGGCGGAGATGATCCTGTGCGGCAACGGCAGCGATGATCTGCTGACGATCGCCACGCGGACGTTTGTCGCGCCCGGGGGCACACTGGCGGCGCCTGAGCCGACCTATTCGCTGTATCCCGTTCTGGCAGCGCTGGAAGAGGCGCGCTTCGTTCCGGTGCCGTGGACAAGGGATTACGACCTGCCGATCAACGGGCTGCTGGCGGCGCGGGCGGAGGCGATCTTCATCGTGAACCCCAACGCTCCCACAGGGACGTTCGTGTCTCCGGCGCGGATCGCCGAACTGGCAGAGCAGTTTCGGGGGCTGATCCTCGTGGACGAAGCGTATGTGGATTTCGCCGACGAAAACTGCGCGCTGCTCGTCAACGCGTTTGAGAATCTGGTGGTCACGCGAAGCCTCAGCAAGTCCTATTCTCTGGCGGGACTGCGCTTCGGGTATGCCATCGCCCAGCCGCACGTCATCGCGGAAATGGCCAAGGTCAAGGACAGTTACAACTGCGACGCCATCAGCACCCTGGCCGCTACGGCCGCGATCGAAGACCAGGAATACGCCCGGCGGACGTGGGAACATGTCAAAAGCGAGCGGCTGCGAGTCAGCGAGGAGCTGGCGGCGATGGGATGGGGAGTGATTCCCAGTCGGGCGAATTTCATTCTGGCTTCCGTGCCCGGGGGACGGGCGCGCGATGCCTGGCTTCGGTTGAAGGAGCAGGGAATCCTCGTGCGATATTTTGATCAGCCTGGTCTGCGCGACAAACTTCGCATCACGATCGGCACGATCCAGGAGAACAACGCACTGCTTGGCGCGGTGAAGTCGCTGCAACTGGTGGAGAGGGCGGCTTGACGGCATGCAGGCGCGCACGGCACAAATAGAACGGAAAACCCGGGAGACGGAAATCCGTCTGTCTTTGAACCTGGACGGGCAGGGCCATTGCAAACTGCAGACAGGAGTCGGTTTCTTCGACCACATGCTGGAGCTGCTGGCCCGGCATGCGATGATGGATCTGTCAGTGCGGGCACGGGGTGATTTACAGGTCGATGCCCATCACACCGTGGAGGATGTTGGCATTGTCCTCGGCCAAGCCATCGATAAGGCCCTCGGCGACAAGCGCGGCATCCATCGTTATGGCTGGTCGATGGTGCCCATGGATGATGCCTTGGCTCAAGTGGCCATCGATCTGGGCGGGCGGCCGGCGCTGGTTTTCGGTGCGGCGTTTTCTTCGCCTCTGATCGGCGAATTTCCCAGTGAGTTGGTGGAAGAGTTCCTGACGGCCTTGGTTAACAACGGGAAGATGAATCTTCACGTGATGGTTCCCCACGGGCGAAACAACCACCACATTGCCGAAGCGATCTTCAAAGCCACGGCCTATGCGTTGCGTCAGGCAAAGCAACGGGACCCTGGTAATCCCGAAGTGCCCAGCACCAAGGGCACGTTGTAAACCTCTCCTGTAAAACTGGGCGATTAGGCGGCTTTGGAGAATATCGTAGAGGAAGCTTGAGGTTGGCAGTGACCCTTCCTGGCCACAGCGGGGTGAGGAATCACGATCACTGCGGTCGCGAAGACAGTGGAAGAGCCGCTTGGCCCGGATACGCGGCCCCGGGGAGGGTCTGTTTTCCTGAACCTCGTTCGATTGCCGTTCGAAAAAGGGCCTCAGCAGAGTCGGATGACCCCGGGGGGTGCTGTTTCGCGCCGCCGATGGCTGCCTTGGAGCCTTGTCAGCCAGACTCGTTCTCCGCTGGTCCGGCCGGATCGCGACCAACGGGTTCGAGTTGCGTGATCGTGGCCACAATGCCGGGCGCGGTCAGGCTCGCGCGGAAATTTCCTCAGCCATGGGCTTTCGTTTCCTGAGCCGGGTGTTCACCTGCTCGCGGTGAGGCTCTCCAGACCGGTGACGGCTGGGAAAAGGCCTGACGGATGATCTCAATCTGCGAGCCCTCGGCGGCCGTCCATCCCGAGCCTTTGCACAGAAAGGTTGCGCGCGGCACGCGATCGCATGTGGCTGCGGGAACCTGTCGGCGGCGGGGACGGGAAGTCCGGTTGTCTTTCGAAATGCCGTCACAGGTTTTACCGCTTGCGTCGGGTCGGCTAGAATACTCGGGAAAGTCTCGGATGATGGCGAATCCCGTCGGCCGCCCCCGCTGCGGTGGTGGGTGGGGCAGGGGAAGGCTGTATTCGCCTCAGCTCCCGGCACATTCTCGATTTGCGACTGTTTTTCACGGGTTTGCATGAATCAGGTGCGTAACGACATCCGCAACGTTGCGATCATCGCCCACGTGGACCATGGCAAGACCACACTGGTCGACGCGTTGCTGCGCCAGAGCGGCAACTTCCGCGAAAGTCAGGTGGCGCAAGACACCATTCTTGACAGCAACCCTCTGGAACGCGAGCGAGGGATCACCATCCTCGCCAAGAACTGCGCGATCACTTATACCGATCCGAGCACCGGCCAGACCACCCGGATCAACCTGATCGACACCCCCGGACACGCCGACTTCGGCGGAGAAGTCGAACGGGTGCTGGGCATGGCCGATGGCGTCTTTCTGCTGGTTGATGCTGCTGAAGGACCTATGCCCCAAACCCGGTTTGTGCTGAAGAAGGCGTTTCAGCATGAACTTCGTCCTGTTGTGGTGATCAACAAAATCGATCGGCAGGATGCCCGCCCCCATGCTGTGCTGGATGAGGTTTTCGACCTTTTCGTCGAGCTGGGCGCCGATGACGAGGTGCTGGATTTCCCGGTGCTCTACGCCAGTGGGCGGGCGGGGGTCGCCTCATGGAAGCTGGAAGAACCGGGAAAGGACATCCGCCCGGTGTTTGAGGCAATCCTGAAGCATGTCCCTGCGCCCCACGGCGACCCGGAGCGATCGCTGCAGATTCAGATCAGCAGTATCCAATACAACGATTACGTGGGAAGGATCGGCGTCGGCCGGATTTACAACGGCCGGATCTGTTCCGGGCAGCCCGTCACGGTGGCAAAGCGCGATGGGCGGCAGCTCAGATCTCGGGTCCAGCAACTCCAGGTTTTTGACGGGCTGGGTCGGCAGAATGTCGAGGAAGCCTCGGCCGGCGAAATCGTGGCGCTGATCGGCCTGGAGTCGGTGGACATCGGCGACAGTGTTTGCGATCCGTCCGACCCGCAGCCGCTCCGGGTGACCGACATCGAGCCGCCGACGCTGACGATGATTTTCCGGGTCAACGATTCGCCGCTGGCCGGAAAAGACGGAAAATACGTGACCAGCCGGAACCTTCGGG
>JAVQWE010000018.1:11344-16343 GCA_033579175.1 Phycisphaerales bacterium
ATGAAGGAACTGGAAAGCAACGTGGCCCTGAAGGTGGATGAAACCGAGGACAAAGGGGCATTCAAGGTTTCCGGGCGGGGGCTTCTGCACCTGGGCATCCTGATTGAGAACATGCGTCGCGAGGGCTACGAGCTTTCGATCAGCAAGCCGCAGGTGATTCTGCGTCGCGATGCAGCCGGTGAATTACAGGAGCCGATTGAGTATCTGGTGGTCGATGTTCCGGAGCGATTCCTGGGTGGTGTCATGGAGCTGGTGGGCAACCGCAAGGGTGAGCTGGTTCGGATGGACAATCGCGATGGCAACGTGCACCTGGAATTCACAATTCCGGCACGCGGGCTGATCGGCCTGCGGACGCGGATGCTCACCGTCACCGGTGGACAGGCGGTGATGCATCACAATTTCCACGAATATGCCGCAGTTCGTGGTGAAGTTCCGGGTCGCCCCAATGGTGTCATGATCAGCAACTGTGCGGGAAAAGCCAATGCCTACGCCTTGAACAATCTGCAGGAACGCGGCGTGATGTTCATCGAGCCGGGAGATGAGGTGTACGAAGGCCAGATTGTGGCGGAAAACGCACGCGAAAACGACATGGTGGTCAACCCCACGACCGCGAAAAAACTGACCAACATCCGGACGACATCCAGCGACGAGAACATCATTCTCAAACCTGCCCGGAAAATGACCCTCGAACAGGCGCTGGAATACATCGAAGAAGATGAACTGGTTGAGGTCACTCCCAACTGCATCCGACTTCGCAAAGAGCTGCTGCAGGAAAACGCGCGGAAAAAGGCAGGCCGTCGCAAACTCGCGGAGGAAGTGACGGCATGAGTCGGCCGGTCATTGCCATCACCGCAGATCACAACGACAGGATGACGCAGTACGCCGCACCCTTCGGTTATGCGTCCAGCGTCGAACGCGCCGGGGGGTTGCCGATCCTCCTGCCGTATCGCTCGGATTTGTCACTCATCAGTCAGTATGTCGATGAAATCGACGGCGTCGTCTTCTCCGGCGGCAACGATCTGAATCCCTCCGCCTACGGCGAAGCCTGGCACCCCAGAGCCGTTCCAATCGATCCCGAACGGGAAAAGTTCGAACGGGCCTTGCTTGCCGAAGTGGAACGCCGGAGACTTCCTGTGTTGGGAATCTGCCTTGGAAGCCAACTGATCAACCTGCACCGTGGTGGCACTATGCATCAGTTCCTCCCGGATGTGACGACGCGGATTGAACATCGCAACCTCGATCGCGGGTGGACCGGTCGTCACCCCGTGACTCTCGCAGCCGATTCGACTCTGGCCCGGAAACTGGGTAAGCAGTCGATCATGGTCAACACGAGCCACAAGCAGGCCATCCGCAATCCGGGAAGAGGGTTGCGCGTCATTGCCACGGCTCCGGATGGGGTGATCGAGGGGATCGAGGACCCGAGCCTGCCGCTGTTTCTGGGGGTGCAGTGGCATCCCGAGCGGATGACCGACGACCCGGATCAGATGAAACTGTTCGAGTTACTCATACAGGCGGCCGACGGCCGCGGAGGGTGAAAGTGGCAAAGCGCGCCGGAAAGCGCCGCCGCGCCGGCGCGCGGAAGGCGAAATCGTCGTATTATCGGAGGAATCGGGAGCGTATTCTGGCGGCGGCGAAAGCGCGGTATCGTGAGGATGCCGCTTTCCGCGAGGCCGCGCGGAAACGCGCCCGCGAACGATATCACAACGACCCGGTGTACCGGGAGAAGACCCTGCGCGCGGCTCGTCGGCGGTCCAAGGAGCAGAGCCGCCTTCGCAAACTGCGGAAACAACTCAAATCGCAGGGTTGAGGCCGCTCAGCAAGTCGTTTTGTGATGAAAATCGCATTCTCCACCAACGCTTTCACCCGATTCCCGCTGGATGTTGCACTCCGGGCCATCCGGCAGGCGGGTTTCCCGGCCGTGGAGATTCTCGCGGATGTGCCTCACGCTTACCCTGACCAGGTGGACGAATCGCTGATCACCTCGATCTGCCGGCAACTTGAGCAGTTGCAGCTCAAGGTCAGCAACGTGAACGCCAACTGTTCTTTCGGCTATTGGCGTCATGCACCGCCGGAGCCTTATTTCGAACCAAGTCTCATCAGCCCCGACCCGAAGCACCGGGCTGATCGGATTCGCCTGATCCTCAAGACCATCGAATTTGCCCGCCGGATCGGAGCCAGAAACATCAGCATCACCAGCGGCCGGTGTCTGGGGGGCATGCCCCCCAGCCGGGCAGAGCGGCAGTTCGCCGAATCGATGCTACCGGTTCTCGAGGCCGCCGAGCGACACGAAATCGACATCGGCATTGAGTGTGAACCGGGTTTGTACATCGAATTTGTCACCGAGCTGCGGCAATGGATTGATGCCCTTGGCTCCCGGCGCCTGGGTGCCAATCTTGACATCGGCCACAGCGTGGTCATGGGAGAGCGGATCGATGATGCGGTGTGCGGTCTGGCGGGGCGGATCTGGAATCTGCACGTGGAAGATCTGCCCGGCAGAAAGCATTATCACATGATCCCCGGTCAGGGAACCCTCGACTGGCAGGTGCTCCAGGCAGCCCTTCGACGCATCGGATACGATCGCTATTGCACGGTCGAGCTGTACACCGAAACCGCCGACCCGGTTGCTGCCGCGCAACAGAGCTTCGCCTTCCTCAGCTCATGGGCAGCTTGAGCAACCCCATTGTCGCTGTGGTGATGACCAAGCTTCCGGAAGCCGGCCGAGTGAAGACGCGCCTCATGCCGGCGTTGAGTGCCGCCGAGGCGGCCCGGGTGCACGAAGTTTTTCTGGTCCACTGGGTCGGCCGGCTGATGGGCCTGAAATTCGATCGGGTGGTGATTTGTTATGATCCCCCGGGGTCCGAGCCCGCCTTTCGAGCCATCCTTCCGCTCGGCAGACGGCTGGATTTCGTGGCTCAGGCCGCAGGCGATCTGGGCGCGCGCCTCGCGTCGGCGGCGGAGAGTCAGCTCTGCTCCGGGCGGGGGATTGTCTTTTTCGGGGTTGACAGCCCCGATGTGCCGGAAGGAAAGATCGACCTGATCTGGCAACGAGTCAGGGCTGGTGCGTCGGCCCTGTCGCCGCAAGTTGTCCTTGCTCCTTGCAGTGACGGGGGCTTCTGGGCCTTGGGGTTGACCGGACGGATCGACTGCCGGCGGCTGCTGGAGAGGATTCACTGGTCCAGTGGCACAGAATATCGTCAGCTTCTTGACCGGGCCAGCGCCCTGGGCTGCGATGCGCCGGAACTTCCGGAAGCGGCATGGGATGATGTGGATCACCCGGCCGATCTGGCGAAATTGCTGCGACGGCTGTCGCGCAGCGGCTTGGAATCTGACGCCGCGCTGTACAATGCCCTCGCGTTCGTGCCTCGCGAGAGACTGACATGACCGATTCGCCCCAGACCCCTCCCAACCCCAATCCAAGCCACGAGTCGTTTCTGCCGCAATCGACCGTCCTGATCGTGGATGATAATCCACAGAACCGCGAGCTGCTGCAGGCGTTTCTGGAGTCGCTGCCGGTCAGGATCGTGACTGCCAACGACGGGGTCGAGGCGCTGGCGGCGGTGGCGGCGCACAAGCCGGATCTGATTCTTCTGGACATCATGATGCCGCGGATGAGCGGCTTTCAGGTCTGCCGCACGCTGAAGAAAGACCCGAAAACGCGGGACATCCAGATCCTCATGGTTACGGCACTGAATGAACTGGGGGATATCGAACAGGCCAGTGAGTGTGGTACGGATGATTTCGTCAGCAAACCGGTCAACAAATTCGAGCTGCTGACGCGCGTCAGAAGCCTGTTGCGCGTCCGTCACCTCAAGAACGAACTGGAACGGGCCTTGACCTATCTGCATGAAATCGAAACTGAAGACGAAGGCACCCCCGGGTAGGCCGGCGGGTATCAGACCGGTGGTCCATCGCCGACCACAAACCCAACCCCCCATGCCGATGCGTGATGCTTCCGAGCCATTCGACCGATTCCTTGATGCGGTAGCCGCCCGGTCGCCAACCCCCGGTGGGGGGGCTGTGGCGGCGGCGGGGGGGGCCCTGGCTGCGGCCATGGGAGAGATGGTCCTCCAATACAGCGTCGGCAAGAAGGGTCTGGAGTCGCATCAGGGTGAGCTTGCCGATGCACTCGGGCGGTTTGCACGTGCCCGCCGCCTGATGCTCCAGCTGATGGTCGAGGATCAGTCCGCCTACGAGGCGCTGCGCGCCGCACGCGTCGGCAGCGACCCGGCTGCCGTCGCTGCGGCGGTGAGGCTGGCGGTGCAGGTTCCGCAGTCGATTGCCGCGACCGCCGCCGCCGTCCTTGAAACCGCCAGACAGGTCGCGCCTCTGGCAAACAGGCATCTGCTGAGTGATCTTGCGGTCTGTGCGGAACTGGCCATGGCCACCGTGCGGTGTGCGCTGTGCAATGTTCGAGTCAATCTTGCCGATGTAGTCGATCAGGGCGAGCGGCAGCGGCTGGCGGACTGGTGCGAAGCCACACGGCTGCGCTCCGTTTCGCTGATTCAGGAGCTTATGCCGATTACCTGGAGCCGACTCGGTCTGTAGTTGTCATGCCTGCTGATCCACGGGATTACAAACTCGAGTTGTCGGGCGCACCAACCGGCAGAAAGGCCAGCGGCGCTTCACGTCCGCCGGCCCGGCCGTTCCTTCGAGTCTATTTCGCCTGCTGCAACGTGTATCAGCGAATCTATCGCAGCCCGGATGGCACCCGCTACGAAGCGGCGTGTCCGCGTTGTGCCAGAAGAGCGCGGTTCGTCGTCGGTCCGGGGGGTACGAACTGCCGGGCGTTTGTGATAAGCTGAGCAAAACCGGTGGTGCCGGCGGGGCATCCGAGGCGGGAGTTTCGGGGGGCAGGATTGCCGTCGCGTGGTACGGCCGAAGGCAGGGAGGTCTTTCATCGACATGAGCATCACGGTGTCACCGGGGAAAACCGGCCATTATGACATTTCCCGTCCGCAAGGGCGTTGCGCGGTGTCGGGTGCGCCGATTCTGCCTGGCG
>JAVQWE010000019.1:0-15955 GCA_033579175.1 Phycisphaerales bacterium
GGCGAACATAACCCCTTTCACAGCCTGGCGCGAGAGCCGGATGAAAAATGCTCTAGGGCTTGAGCTTTGCCCGCAGGCGCGTGCCGTTTTACGGAAGCAGGGCAACGATGCGCGTCGGCCCGCCGCTGCCGTTCTCGATTTTCATCGGAAGGGCGATGATGGTCGCGCCCTTGGGGGGCAGGCGATCGACATTCGCGACATTCTCAAATGCCGGCTTGTTCGCGCTGTGCACGATCTGGTGCACGATGAAATCCTTGCTCTGGCCATGATCGATGCTGGGGGTATCAACCGCCAACGCGGCAATGTCGCGCGTCAGCAGCAGTTCGGCGGCTTCCCGGGAGAAACCCGGGAAGTGCAGGTTGGCAACATCACCGGGCGCGTCGGTTCCGAGATAGCGCTTGCGATCAGGCCAGCGGGAGCCCCAGCCACTGTTCATCACTACGATGCTGCCGGGGGGAAGTCGCCCGTGCTTTTTTTCCCAGTTCAGAACATCTTCAACCGTAACCCGATAATCCGGGTCTGAGGCGGCCTGTTGACGGACGTCGATGACCACAGCCGGGCCGACGCAGTTGGTCAGGGGCACTTTCTCAGTGGTGATCCGGCCTTCAGCAAAATGGAGCGGAGCATCCATGTGGGTCCCGCCATGCTCGGCGGCGCTGATGTTGTTGGCATAGTAGAAGTATCCCGCACTGGTCCTGCCGTAGGCGACCCGGCGGAGCTGGAATGGCTCGGCCGTGGGCCAGTAAATGGTCTGCGGGCCGAATGAATAGGTCAGGTCAATCATCTTCTTCGGGTCTATGGTGGGCGGGCGGTTTGCCTGACAGCCACCGACGATCAGCACGAAAGGCAAAATCAGCAGGATTGAGACGCGAAGCATACGAGCGAGTAAGGTAGATTGCCATGGCAGGATGATCAAATTCCGACCCGGCTCATGCAGGCATTCCCGTGACATCGGCGGGTAAAGATTCCCGCTGTTCGGCCAATGCTGCGGTTTTTGCCAACTGTTCCCGGGGCAGGCATGGGCCATGGCGCCACCGGTTGGGCCGGATTGGTGGGGATGCTGCTGATCTGTACACTCGAGACCACTCGGTTCGACTGACATGACCCCGTCACTGCTTCGCTTGGGTTGCCTGGTGCTGACGACCGCGCTGGCGGTCGGGTGCGGACCCTTCGGCCGCGAGCCTCTGCGCGCGGATTGGAAAGTTGTGGAACAATCGCCGAGCCTGCAGATCGCCAAGGTTGATCCGACCTTGAAGGGTCAGCGGTATTCGGTGCTTCTGAACTTCGAGCTTTCCAGCGACGATGCGTTCGTCACGGCCTCGGGCGGAAAGGTGGCACTGGATGCCCGTCGAGCGCAGACGGGAACAGCATCGCTGTTTGTGGACAATGATGTGCGCGAGTTGGCCATCAGAATCGATTCGCTCCTGGCCGGTCGGGCGTTTCCTGCCCGCTGGACGTTATTGGGGGCCTCGATCTACGCCGACAAGGCTGCTGCGGCCGAGCTGGTGCTTGAACTGGCGGGCGGGCAGGTCCTCCGCCAGCAACAGGCCCTGCGGCCCGCTGGCTGGAACACCCTGTGGCTTGACCTCACGTCCTTGCCGTCCGATGCATCGCCGTCGCGGCTGGTGATTCGAATTGACGGCAAGACTGATGTCTGGATCGATGACATCCTGTTGACCGACAACCACCATTTCTATGTCGGCACAAGCGATCAGGATGAGCCCTGGTCAATCTCGCGGAAGGGCTATGCGATTATCGTGCAGTCCCCTGGGCGGTATCGCGTGTCACTGGATACCATCCTGGCCAAGCCCACGGGCTTCGTGGTGGATGAGACCACTTCGATGCGCGCCCGCTTCAGCTCGCTGGGTGAATGTCGCGAGCTGACGATCTACAACGACGGGCGGAGCTTCTGGGATGGCGAGTTTCGGGGCCTCTCGCCAGAGGCTCGCAGCGAAGGTCCGCAGCAGCATCTGTCCCCCGCCGTCGTGACCGTTCCGGCAGAAATGGGTCGGGTGGACCGTCGGACGGCGGGCGACGCCAATAACGATGGGTATAACGAGCGTGTGGGGGCGTATCAGATCGTAGCGACCACCCCTCGCATCGACGTGACCCTTTCGCCACGAGGCGCGGTGTTATCGCGGCCGGTGCTGGAGATTGCCGGCCTGCCAGCCGGGAATGTGCTTGTGACCGTGGAGGGGCGGCTGGTGGACGATTTCGTCCGTACACCCGCCGGAGCGCTGCTGGTGCGTCTGCCATTCCGCATTGATCGTCCCACGACAGTCAACATCCGCGTAAGTTGAAGGTCGCTGGCGTCGGCTGGCCCGACATCGGGCGAAACCGCTGCAGCCGGTTCCAGCCGGGCCGGAGGCAACGTCCGAAAACACGTCGATTCCCCTGCCTCCAAGCTTAACCCCGTCAGATTCCGCGACGATGACAGGAGAAGCCGGTCACTTCGGCCGGCCGTCTCATGAAGTCTGTGCTTGCCCAAGGCTCCTGTGCGCCCCTGCCGCAAGGATTGGGTTCCCGACCGCCGGTCCTCCGTGCGCGGTTTGGAATCCAGAGCGAGCTCATCACCTGTTTATCGGGTTATTGCTGCTGACCACCATTGCCACGGTGTACACGCTGGTTGCGCACACCAATCGGCAGATCAGCGATCTCATCGCCGAGCAGACGCGGCAATTGTGCACGTCGCTGGCGCTGGCACACGAGCGGGCGGTGAGCAATGATCGTGCCGACCAGCTTTCGCAGATCAGCAAGGAATTGATCAAGAGCCGTAACGTCCTTTACGTGGGGTTCTTCGACGCGGAGGGCCGGCGCATTGCTCTGGCCAGCCGCGATGCGGACATCGATCTCAAGGGCGTGTCTGCGGTTCAGGCGAGCACCTCCCAACTGATGCAGATCCGCCGGCAACGCTCGGCCCTGTTCGGGGAGTATGTGGAGACGGTCGCACCGGTGCTGACCTCGGCAGCTTCGGCCGGCTCGCAGCTTGCGGGCTACGTTGCGGTGGGGGTATCGCAGGATGGGGAAGCAGCGATGCTCCGATCGATCACCTATGTCGTGGTGGTCATTGCTGCGCTGGCCGTGGCTCTGGCAATTTTCACCGGGATTCTGCTGGTGCATCGGATTCTCATGCCGATTCGCCAGCTTGTGATGGCGACACACAAGATCATCGGTGGCGACCTGGACACGCGCGTGGACATCGAGCGGGCGGATGCCATCGGACAACTGGCGCGGGCTTTCAACGAGATGGTGGAGTGGGTCAAACAACAGCAGCGCGAGCTGGCAGACGCCAACGTCAAACTCAGCGAAGCCAACCGCGATCTGGAAAGCCGCATCGCCCAGCGCACGGCGCAGCTGGAGACAGCCAACAGCCGGCTCAGCGCCGAAATCAATGACAAGGAGGAATTCCTCCGGGCGATCTCGCACGATCTGGGTGCGCCTCTTCGAAACATTGACGGCATGGCGACGGTGCTGCTGATGAAATACCGCGACAAGCTTGATGCCGACATCATTCACCGGCTCCAGCGGATCAAATCCAACGTGGAAATGGGAAGCAGCATGATCACCGAGCTGCTGGAGCTGAGCCGGATCAAAACCCGCCGCCAGAAGATGGAAAGGGTGGATCTGGATGTTCTGGTGCGCGATCTGGCCGGCATGTTCGACGAGGACCTGCGCAGCCGGAAAATCTCCCTGCTGATTGAGACAAAGCTGCCCGAGGTCGAGTGTGAACGCCTGCGGATGCGGCAGGTGTTTCAGAATCTCATCGACAATGCAATCAAATACATGCATGATCAGCCTGACCGTCCCCGGGAGATTCGCATCGGCTGCATCCCGCGGCTCACCGAGGCCGAGTTTTACGTTCGCGACACCGGCATCGGCATTCACGAGGAGGAGCTGGATAAGGTCTTTCTGGTCTTCCGGCGGGGCAGAAACTCTCACGCGGTTGGCGCCGCAGGAAAAGGGATCGGGCTGGCCAGCGTCAAGAGCATTATCGAAACGTATAACGGCCGGATCTGGGTGGAAAGCGAGCTTGGCGCCGGCAGTACGTTTCGATTCACCATCAACGGCAGATATGTGCGCTCCTCCAGCGTCGGGATGACTGCCCCGGGTGCAACCCCGGGCAACGCGGAGGCCAGTCAGACAATCGGGGATCGAAGGGCGGCGTAGGGAAAGGTGCGATCATGCACGACGATCGAACCGAAAACGGGAGCCTGTTGCGTTCGGCCGACGGCGAGCCGATCACGATTCTGCTCGTGGACGATGATCCAGACTGCCGCATGCTCGTTCGGGATGCCATCGCCGAGTGCAAAGTGGCCAATGCCGTGTACGAAGTGGCCAACGGGCAGGAAGCGCTGGATTTCATTCACCGCCGGGGGCGGTTCCATGATGCGCCCCGTCCGGGACTGATTTTCCTTGACATTGAGATGCCGGTCATGGGCGGACTGACGGCGCTGCGCCAGATCAAATCTGACCCGGCACTGCGCGATATCCCGGTGGTTGTGATGACCGGAGTCTGCGGAGAAAAAGAGATGGCCGAGGCAGCCGCTGCCGGGGCCAACAGCTACACCCTCAAGCCCGCCAATGCCGAGCAGTTCCTCAAAACGGTGATGGCCAGCACCAGCTACTGGCTCGAGGTGCACCAGTACCCGCGGCATCATTGGCCGGCAGAGGTGTGCCGTCGATGAGAAACTGGAGAAAATGAGAGGGACAGACAAATTCAGAAAAAGGTGGCACTGTAGTTTTCCCAGGACCGCAGCAGGGAGCGACCAAACCATGATCGAGGCCCGGCTCCGCCGATTCCCGGACGCCGAAAAGCCCGGTCGCTGAACAAAGATGGCCAAATCGGAAGAAACACTTCGTTTGCTGGTTGTTGAAGATGATCCTGATCAGCGGGATCTGATCTGCGAAACGCTTCAGGATCACTTCGGCCGCGGAACCACCGTCGGCGTCGGCTCGCGGGGCGAGGCGCTGGCCACGGATCTGGCGTCGTTTGATCTGATTCTGTCCGACTACAATCTCCCTGACGGCAGCGGCATGGAGCTGCTGAAGGCCGTCAGCTCCCGATGCGCAACGCCGGTCATCCTCGTGACGGGCGAAAATGTCGGCCAGACTGCCGTGGAGGCCATTCGCAACGGCGCCACCGACTACGTGGTGAAGTTCGGGGACTACCTTTTCACGATCCCCCTCGTGGTGGAAAAGAACCTGATGGTGGCGCGCATCAAACGGGAAAATCTGGCCCTGCAGCAGCAGTTGATCGAAAAGAACCGGCAGCTGGAAATGATGGCCGCCACCGATCCGCTCACCGGTCTATACAACCGCCGCCACTTCGGCACCGTCGTGGAGCAGTTGTTCTCCGAAGCCGAGCGCTATTCAACCGATCTGGCCTGCGTGATGATCGACATGGACGGCTTCAAACAGCTCAATGACGGATGCGGCCATCAGGTGGGAGACCGCATTCTGCAACTGGCGGGGGGCATCATTCGCAACAATCTCCGCAGAGCGGACGTGGCAGCGCGGTACGGCGGCGATGAATTTGTCATGCTGCTTCCCCAGGCCGGGCAGACCGAGGCCTCTCACGCCGCTGAGCGACTTCGGCAGGAATTCCGCAGCGCCTCGGCGGCCGCACTGAAGCGGCAGGAAGGGTTGACGCTTTCGATCGGCATCGCGTCTGTGCACGCCAACCGTCCTTCGAGTGCCGATCAGCTCGTGGCCAGCGCCGACTCTGCGTTATATCAGGCCAAGGCGGCGGGGCGCGATCGGATTCACCTGCTTGCCGGCCGTTCGGCGACGCCGTCGCCGGCGTCCGGGGTGGCGCAGCCAGCGCTGCTGACCTGAAGACGCTGTGTTTTCCATTGGCGCAAACCCGGCTCATCGAGGATGATGCGCCCGCGTTGTTTCTCGATCAGCCCGGCGTCGGCAAGGCGATGCAGGATAGTATTCACGGTTTCGCGTGCGATACCGACGGCGTCGGCCACATCCTGCTGAGTGATCAGAAGTGTGATTCGACGCCCGTCGCGCATCTGAGCGCCGCAATCCGCCAGCCGCAGCAGAACCGATACCACCTGACTGGTGCAGTCCAGGAAGCGTGCCTCCGTGACCCCTTCCTGCACCATGCAGAACTGCCTGCTCAGATGACGAATCAGGGCGGCGCCGAGCTTCCGATTGGCTAACGCGGCCTCCACGACGCGGCCGGCATCCACCAGCGCGACCAGTGCGGGCGTTGCCGCATACGCCCGCGCCTCACCGGGAACGCCCGCCAGCACCTCAGCACCGAGCCAGTGTCCGGGGCCGATCAGTCCGACCAACCGACGACGCGCCGGAGCGGTGCCGTGGTATAAGCGCAGAATCCCTTCCTTCACAACCAGGAGTTTTCCGTCCGCCCGGGCGGAATCCCAGGCCAGCGTGTCCGCCTCAAGGCGACGGAATGCCGGTTCGATGGGGCAGTCCGCACCGAGATTCAGAATGTCCAGTGAGACACACGGGCAATCAGGGCTTGCAGTGTTCATGGCTTCCTCTCTTTTTTCCATTCAACGAAGGCTCCGTCCACCCGCTCACGGGTGATGGCGGCGGCCTGAAGACTGACGGTACTGCACGCGTGGGTGGCGAACGACGCGATCCGGAATCTGCCCGGCTACCCAGACGGCGAAAAAGGCAAGTCAGCAGTTTTCTACGCCGTGGACCCCCAGATGTTCCAGAAATCTCAGTGTCATGTCAAGCTGGGCAAGACAGGTAAAATGAGTCACTTTCATATCAATTCTGTTCAGGAGCCAACGCGTCGTCACGCGTATTGGGGCACCTGCTGACGGAGCAATTCCAGATCCACAATCAGGAAATTTCTCCCCGTCCGAACAACCCCGGCGCGCCGCAGTTCGGACAGGATGAGGCTCACCGTTTCGCGCGCCGACCCGATGGCCTCGGCGAGATGGCTGTGAGTCAAATGCAGCCTGATTCCGTCATCCTGCGGTTCGGCTGCGGCGGAACCACTGAAGGTCTGCAAGGCACGGATCAGTCTCGCGCGACAATCGGCGAACGTGGCCAGCGCGGCATCGTGCTCGGCAACGGTGGCACGACGCGCAAGCGCCTGAACCAATCCGACCGCCGACGTCTGATCACGACGGATCGACTCCAACACCACCGCCGCCGGGATGATCGAAACGACACTGTTCTCGGCAGCGATCAGTTCCGAACCACCGAAAGGCGCATCGGCCAGCGCATCGACGCCATTCCACTCACCCGGTCCCATCACGCGCGACAACCGCCGTCGGCGCAGGTCGAGCACGTGATACACCATGACCCGACCCTGATGCACGAAAGCCAGCGATCGGGGCTTCTGACCTGCCTGCAACACGGTTTGCCCGGCGCGAAATTTCTGCGCCGGGATCGAGCGACCGAGGAGTCGCTCCATGCACCGGTCGATCTGCGATTCTCCGTCGGCGGCCGTCGGAATGGGTTTGAAATCAGGTTTCCGTCCCTGCGGCATGTCCAAGACGAAATTCTTTGCTACGAACGGCTACGATCGGCCTGCGTCGGTGGTTCGGAAAAATTTGCCGGATTGACAGATGCGAGGGGTCCGCCCCCGGCCGTTCAGCGGCGTCCCCCGGAGCATAACTCGAGTGCAGACCGAAACTTGCGCTCAGCGAAGGGTTCGCGAGCAAAGGAAAGTGCGTTGGATACTGCGTTCAGTTTTTTACCTGCATGGTGAGAATGCGCGCGATGGCCTCACAGATTTCCGTGCGATGCACACCGTTGAGGGCAAGCGCCAGTTGCGTCTCCATCAGGCCGTAGGGAATGCCGGTGTCATAGCGTTGGCCTTGGGTGATCACACACCAGTATTTGTCGGTCTGCTGCCGGAGGTGTTCCTGAGCGGCCGTCAACTGAAACTCATTTCGCTCGCGGATGTTGTTCTTGATCAGATATTCCAGCGAATCAAAGATGCGCGGGCTGAACACATGCATGCCGAAGTGAGCGAGGTAATTACCGGCCGGCAGGCCGGGAGTGACGAGCTTTTCGCGAGCGACCTCAATCGGAGGCTTTTCAATGATCAGCTCTGCTTTATAGATTCCCTTGGCGGCGTCGATGGGCGCGCCGCGGATTACCCCGAACAGATGCAACAGCCGTTCGAGCGTGGGCTGCACGCTGGTGACGGCATCCAGCATGTACTGTTCGTAGACGCGGATCAGCTGACGGGCGCAGCGGTCCTTCACGTCGCTGATGTAAATGTGATCTCCCAGAAGCAGCAGAAACGGCTCATCACCAACGAACTGCTTCGCCTGATACACGGCGTGGCCGAAGCCTTCGGGAGTGTGCTGTTCGGCGAAACTCAGCCGCTCGCCGAATGCCGCCAGCTTCTCACTTTCGAGGATGGCCCAGTCCTTGCCACGGAACGCGCGGACCATCGCATCATCCAGTCGGCGGAAGTATTCGCGGTACTGCTTTTCCTCACCGGGCTGGGTGACGATGCAGATCTGCTCAATGCCCGAGTCGATGGCCTCCTCTCCAATGATCTGAATGACCGGCTTGGTCAGCCCGTCGCGGTCGACCAGCGGGAACATCTCCTTCTGCACGGCCGTTGATGCAGGGTACATGCGTGTGCCGCGGCCGGCGGCGGTGATGACGGCTTTGCGGACTTTGGCCATGAACGGCGTCTCCTTCCGTGCGCGATCGTGTAAGGAGTGTAGGAAAACGCCACAGGGGTGCAATCGCAGCTTGCGCGCGCAGGCGGTTCCTTGCCGCATTGGTGTTGCGATATAATGCTTCCGATGGTCCGGGCATGGCCCATTGCGGTACTCGTCCTGTTGTGTTCCCTGAGCTGGGGGCAGGTTCCGCCGATTGTGGGCGGGGGGGCCACGGCGTTCGACCCGGAAATCAGCGTGCTGCACTCCGGCGCCGTGTTCGATGCCCAGGCCGTGGTTTCCCCCGATCGACGATACGTCACGATCAACGCCACTCCCCAGCAAGCCGGTGTGATCGCCTTTCGGGATTTCCGGGTGCAGCAAGTGGCATCGGCCGGCGCATTCCGGGGCTTCGTGGGGGGCGGCGATCCGCTGAACGGGCTGGCGTCCGTCGCAAACACGCCGTCTTCTGTGACATGGATTACACTCAACCCCTCCGAGCAGGACCTGCAGGACGTTCGTTTGCTCGAGCGGCCCGGGATGATTCGCCTCCGGGGTCCCTAGGGCGTAGGATCAGCACCAAACCATGGCTTCAGACACCACGAATCCGTCGCCGGCGGAGCCGCCGGGTTCTGCTCCTGTCGCTCGCCGGCGCCGCTGGCCCCGACGACTCGCCGTTGCGCTCGGCCTGTCGGTGCTGCTGCTTTTCGGGTTGGTGGCCGCGGCACCCATGCTGGCCGGCAGCCGCCTGGGACGATCTCTCCTGGTGAAACAGGCAAATCGGCAACTCGACGGATCCATCCAGATCGAGGAAACATCCTTTGCCTGGTTCAACGGGCAGCGCATGGCCGGAGTAAAGTTGTTCGACGCGCAGCAATCGTTGATCCTTGAGATCGAACGGCTGGAAACGGGCCTGACCCTCGCCAGCCTGCTGCGGGGGACGCTGGATTTCGGTCCGACAGTCATCGACGTCAATCTCGCCCGGTTGCAGGTTGATCCCGACGGAAACACCAATCTTCAACACACGATCCGGCGGGCATTTGCGCAAAGTCGGGCAGCCCGAGGGTCCGCTGCCGCGCCTCCCGAAGCCACTTCCTGGCGGCCGCCGAAGCTTTCCGGCAAGGTCAGGCTGCGATATCGCGGCACGCTCGAATATGTGGATCGGCTCGGAGGACGGCTGCTCTCCCCGCCGCTGGTGATCGAACCGGGTCAGGCCGTGGTGGATGTCAGCGATCTCAATTCCGCCATCGATCACGCCATCACGCTTTCGCTGCGCCTTGGTGACAGACCCGCCGGGAAGGTTGAGCTCGCCGGGACCCTGAAACTTTTCGAGGATGATCAATTCAACCTTGCAAAGCTCTCGGCGGATCAGCGGATCAAGCTGAGTGGCGTGGACTTTTCGGCGCTCACCCCGCTGCTTCGCATCTTCCGGTTGGACGGGGAATACACCGGGTTGTTGAACGGCGAGCTGGGGCTGAAGGCTGAAGGAGCTGCCCGGGCGTCGGCGGACGGCTTGATCACAATCGACGACGCCTCCATTGCCGGGCTGACCCAACTGGCAGGCCAGCGGCTGAAGATCGGGACGGTGAGTGTGCCGGTCCGCATTTCGCGCCGCACCCAGGCGGACGGTTCTACGCAGCTCAAGATCGATTCCCTGCGCGTCGATACCCCGCAGTTCATGGTTGTCATTGCGGCTGAGCTGGATGAGCAATCGCTGCGCAATGTCGTGGAGGGGCGCCAGCCCGGTGCCGATGGATGGCTCAGCACCACGGTGGCAGTCAGGGACGGTGCGAGCCTGCTGAATCAGATTCCGCGCGCCGTGGGTCTCGTCGACGGAGTGCACCTTTCTGAGGCGATGTTCAGCCAGACCATGGATATCACGTTGCGTCGCGACAAGATCTTCGCCAAGGGTCGCATGGATCTGCGGGCGGCCGGCAAGCAGAATGGTCGGGCGATCGTCCTGGCGCCGGTGGGCTTGTCGCTGGACGGCACGTACACACCCAACGTGGAGCCATTGCAGGGCTTCCGGGATGTGGCGCTGGTGCTCACCAGCGACTTTGCCAATGCCCGCGGCGGGGGGGTGACACTGGATCAACTCGAGTTTGCCGGTGAGGGCGACCTGGGCCGGCTGCGATCGCAACTGGCCCAGTTCATCGATTTGGGTTCGCTGAATCTGGCCGGCACGTTCAAGTTCGCCGGCAACACTCAGGGTGAGCTGGGAAAGCCCGACAGCCGGATCGATACGCGATTGAACGTCGAACTTCAGGGGCTGAACGTGAGTCTCCCCGCCCGCCCGCCGTTGGTGGTCGGGCGCTTGGATCTGTCAGCGGAAGCGGCCTGGGCCACGGACTCGCGGGGAGCGATTTCCCGCATTTCCCAGTCACGGCTTGCGCTTGGCAGCGGGCAATCGGCAACGGGAAAGGTGCTGGACCTCGCCGCCGAGGCAAGCGGCGTAAACCTTCGGACGGCAGACATCGAGCGGTTCGAGCTGACAAACCTGGCAATCACCGATTTGCCGGGGCTGGTGAGGCAGTGGGAGTCATTCTTCCCGACGTTACGTGAGGAAGGGATCGAGATCGTCGATGGGCAGGTCTACGCCAGCGCCGCCGGTTCATTTGACGCAAAATCGAAAACCATTGTGCTTTCGCGTCCGCTGGCGGTGAGCACCCCAAACCTCACCGTTCTTCGTGGGGGAAAGACGGTCTTGAATCGAGAGCGGATCACGGCCGAGGTGTTGGGCCGGATCGGGCTGGCCGACGGAGTGGGGATTGATCTTTCCAGGCTCTCGTTGAATTCCTCGATGATCCGGCTTGCCAAGAGTGAGCCCCCCTTCACCGCCCGGTTTGACGAATCCGGTGCCTTGACCGGCTCGGGGCGCCTCTCAGTGTCCGCCGAGCTTCCGAAGGTCTCGGCAGCCTTGATGGCATTTGGGGCGACACCCGCGCAGACGCGCTCCGGCACGCTGGAGGCAACCATCGACTTGACCGGCGGCATCGGAACGGAATCCCGCCTCACCCTTGACGGCATGATCCAGGGACTTTCCGTCGCCACCGCGGCCGGTGAGGCCATGACGGATGAGCGCCTGCAGATTCGCGCAGGCCTCCTGACAAGTGCAGATCTCTCGTCGCTTTCGGCGAATGCCACGGTCGAGTCCAGCTTTGCCCGGTTCAACCTTCCGCGGGCACAGTTGCGGCTGGCCACGGCTGCGCAACCGGTGGGGAGGTACGAGGCGATCCAATCACTGGCAGCGGAGCTGATCGTGCCCGATCTGCCAAAACTGCATGCGTTGGTTTCCGCATTCCTGCCTGATTCCGAAGGCACATCGATGGATCGTTCAACCGCGCGGTTCGATCCGCGGGGCAACCCCCGGTCCGTCGAACCTCTGCTGGTGACCAGCGGCGGCGCCTCGTTGAAGCTGGAAGTCTTGCGCGACGGCGCGATTACCCGCGTGGCCGTGCCGGAATGCCGCATCAGCAAACTGCGGCTCTCCCGCGGCGAGCAGCATTTTGCGTTCGATCGCAACACACCCATTTCTTTGAGGCTCGCGGCCGAGGTTGACGCGGTCGGAGATCAGCTTCGATCCGTCAAAGTCACCGATCTCGCCGGCGACCTGCGCGTCGCCTCACTGGCCATGCCCGCTGCCATCACGATCACCGACCTGCAGACCCACCCGCGCGCCTCTGGCACCGTGGAGGTTACCGGCCGGCTTGAGGAAGCGGCGCCCCTGCTGGCCATGGTGCAGGGTGGCGATGTGCTGCCCTACGGCGGGGGGGTGCGATTGCGGCAGCAACTGACCAATTCCGGCAGGCTGGTGCAACTGGTCGGATCGTTGGAGATCGATGACTTTTCTGTTCGCGAAGCCGAGTCAGGTACGCGCCGGCTGATCGAGAAGCGCATCGTGGTTCGCAACGACCTGACAGCCGACCTGCAGAGCGCCAGCGCCCGGATTCGCGATCTGTCCATTGACATGCCGCAATCGCGTGCCGTGAGCCTCAAGCTCGCCGGACAGGTGAACGACTGGTCATCGCGGCGCGAACTGCAGAGCATCACGATTGAGCTGGGATACGATCTGGAACGCCTGTGGCCTCTTCTGGAGCCGATGCTGGGTGCGCAATTGCGTGAGACGCTGGCCGGGGCGCGCGTTGCCGGGGCATACACCGAGAAATTCACGATCGGCGGCAGCTTCCCGGACCGGCCGTTCGCCGAGGCGATTCGCTCGGTCAGCGCACAGGGGCAGCTTCGTGCGGACCTGGTGGATGTGGCAGGGTTAACCATCGAACGGCTGGTGATTCCGGTGAGTCTGCGCGAAGGCAAGGCTTCGATTGCCTGGCTGGATCGTCCGCGCGAGCATCGCCTGCCGCCACCGGCGATGTGCAACGGGGGCACCTTGAATCTCGGGGGGCTGGTGGTCGATCTGTCCGGCGACGAACCGCGCCTGTCGGCGCCGCGCCGTCATCGGCTGCTGCAGAATGTCAGCATCAATCCCGTGCTGGGCGACACCATCGGGAAATACGTCAACCCGATTTTTGCCAATGCGCAGCGGTCGCGAGGGCTGCTCGACGTAACCTTGGAACGTTGCGAAGGCGTGGCCTTGGGGCAGAAATGGGCATCGCCCGAATCTGGCTCGGCGCGAGTGGCATTTTCCATCACAGAACTCGATATCGTGAATCCACTTGGCGGTCTGATGTTGGGTAAAATAGCGGGTCTGGTGAATCTGGGAGGTTTGGGAAGGGGCGAGACGGATGTTTTCCGAGGAGAGATTCGGGACGCCATCGTGACGCTTGATGCCGGTCGAACCCGTCAGGAGCTCACCATCACCCTTCGCGAGGACATCGAGACAACCGATCCTGCCACTGGGGTCACCAGGCGGGTTCCCCGTGAAATGCCCCTGACATTTCAGGGCGACATCCGGCTGAGTGATCTTCGGCAACAATTGCGCGTCTCCCTTCCCGGACCGCTGGTCGGTCGTTTCATCCGGGTCAGCGAGCGAGACATGGCCCGTTTTTTCCCGGAAGGAGTTCCCATTTCGCTCGTGGGAACCACAACCCGCCCGGAAGTCGACCTTGGCAATCTGGCGCAGCGGCTGATCGAGGCACAAATCCGACGCAGTATCGGCGCAGAGGGTCAATCCGATCCGATCGGACAGATCGGCGACATCATCGAAAGCCTCCGCGGACGGTCGGAGGAACGCGACCGCCGTGATCGCAACGAACGCCCGCGGAGCCCCTGATGCGTTTCTGCTTCCGCTTGCGAGTCGCAATCGCCCCTTTCCCAAACCCTGCGCCCCGAGCCCAAACAGGTTGCGCGGCGGATCGTGCCCGCATCGTAAGTTGTTGATCTGAAGTCAGTTACGGAGGATCGGCGCGCGGTGCGCTCGCCAGCGCTCGCAAGGAAGCTGCGGTCAGGCGGTGATGTCAAGCCCCTGACGGGAGTCGTCGGGGGGCGCCGGCTCACGCCGATTGCGCCGACGATCGCGTCGAGGCCGGGACTGGCGCTTCAACGGCTCATCCGCGACGGGGTGAAGCTCATCCGGTGACTGAACCTGTGGTTCAAAAATGTCAGCGGTGGGGGTGTCCTTCTGATTCTGCTGGAGCCGACGCAGATGCTGAGCTTTGTCTTCCGCCTGGGCGCGCTGCGCCACGGTGCTGGCGACCACCGCGCCGGTGATGGGATGCATCGGTGTCATCCATCACACATATCGGCGTTTGCGCGACCGCGATTGAGGTATTTTCCGGGGGTCTGTCCCGATAATGCCCCGCGGCGCGGCACGCCGGCCGCACGCCCATACGAACGCTCTTCTCAGGTTCACGAACAGGCCCGTCCACCTACTCGTTACCACCGGCCAGAACACCCCCGGGCAGAAGACTCGGCGGGGTGATACGGGCTGTGATCGAGCGGTTGACGTTGCGCTGGTCGACCGGTTCGATGGCTGTCGGTGTGATGAACCGGAGCTTCATCTGGGGGTCGTCGCGGATTTCGCCTTGGACTCCCACGAAAAGCCCTTCCATGCGGGCAAGGGCCGGGTCGTTGGAGCGCAGGTAGACCACCGTGCGCCCGGTCACCGGATCGGTCAACCGATAGAGTGTCCCTTCACCTCCCTGCAATGTGCTGGGGCGAAGGGTTCCGACGGCGGCGTAAAAGAGGATTCCGGTCTTCTTCAATCGTTCCATCAGTTCATCGCCCTCGGCCTGCAGTGCACGACGGCGCGCCTCGCGGTCTGCCAGCTCGGCCTGATGGGCAAGTGCCATCTGATACGTCTGGTTGTGGACGGTCAGGGTCTGTACGCGGTGCTCCGCGATGCGGCGCATGGACTCGGGCAGATCCGGACTGGTCAGCAGTTTCTGATAGGCTTCCAGCAGTCGGGGGACCGGCTGCTGGGTGATCGGCAGCTTCGCTGCCTCGCGCAGCTCGGCTTCCAGCCGGTCGAATTCGATGTCCGCCGAGACCGTAAGAGCCGGTTGCGTCGAGGGCGCGCCCGGACCGGGCGATCTTTCAGCCGCCGCAACCTCGGACTGCCCCGGTGTTTCCACAGCAGGCGCGGCCGCTTCGGGGATGGCGACGGCCGTGTTCGAGGCGCTTTCAGCCGGCTCAGGCGACGCGGCTCCAGCTTCCGGTTCTCTCTTCGGTGAGGCCGCAGAGGCCGCGGCAGGGGGTGTCGATTCCCGACCGGCAACGGCCTGGGGCGCGGGGTGCGGCGGCGCGTCCGTCGCGGCAGGCGTCACAGACACAGGCGGGGGAGGGGGCGACAGGCCCGGTACCTCTACCCGCCGGACCGGATCGACAAATTCCTTGTTCACGTAGTAAAAGACCCCCGGCGGCGGCTTGATTTTGAAGTACTCGTCCTGTTCGCCGATGATCTGCACGTCCTGTCCTGGCTCGAGCTTGGCGGCGACCTTCGTCTTCATGGGCAGAAGACTCGACCCGACACGGACGTTCAGCGTGTTGGTGACCCGGCCGACACTACCATCGTTTCGCTTTTCAACGTAGGCTTTGGCGACGTAGCAGAAGCTGCCTTCCGGAGGAAGGATCTTCAGCCAGTCGAAGCGGATTCCTACCACGGTCACTTTCGCTCCCTTGTCCAGCCGGGTCGTGGCGTAGTCGTTCTCGCTGGGCCCGCTGCGAACGTAGACGGCGTTGCTGTTCACTTCGCCTTCAAACTGGAACCGAGAGTTTTCCACGTCGGCGGCGGCGGTGTCGGTAATCGGTTCCACGGAAGGAGCGGCAGCGGCGCAAGGCACCAGCGCCAGCACGGCGGAAAGCAGCATGGAACGAGAGGGTCGAGGGGACATGTGCACCTCCTGTGCAACCGGCGGCGGGAGAAAGCCGTCGGGCGATCCTGTTTG
>JAVQWE010000020.1:0-15250 GCA_033579175.1 Phycisphaerales bacterium
TCCGCTTTCGTTCGTGGCCAACAATGTCGCGGTGATCGAGCGCGACACCCGGGCCCTGGCGCGCCTGTTGGAGCTTTATCGCCTTTCCGAGCCGCTGATCCGACAGCACAACCCCGGGCTGGCCGGCGAAATCGACGAACTGGCCGAGAGAATCGACCTGAATTACACACTGGAAAATCTCAATCAGCTCACCGGCCGTTCCCGCGAGGGACTGCGGCGCATCCAGCAGATCGTCAAAGACTTACGTGACTTTGCCCGGCTTGATCAGGGAGACCAGCAGGATGTTGACCTCAACGCCGGCATCGAAAGTACGGTCAACATCATCGCCGGCCGCGGAAAACGCAAACGTGTCGAGATCGTCAAGGACCTGGGCAGACTGCCGCACGTCACGTGTCACGCAGCCAAGATCAACCAGGTGATCATGAATCTGCTGGCCAATGCCATCGATGCCAGCCATGAAGGCGGGAAAGTCACCATTCGTTCTGCCGTTGAGAACGGCGAAATCCGCATTGCTGTCGAGGATCAGGGCTGCGGCATCGACCCCTCCATCCGCCCGCGGATTTTCGACCCGTTTTTCACCACCAAACCTGTCGGTGAGGGCACGGGACTGGGGCTGTCGATCAGTTACGGAATCATGAAAGACCACGGCGGGCGGATCGAGGTGGAATCCGAGCCGGGCAAGGGTTCACGTTTCGTGGTGGTTCTTCCGGTTCAGCCAGCGTCGGCGGCGCCTGCGGGCCCGTAGGCAGCAGCGGTGTTTCCAACGGCCAGCGGGTTTCTACGCGGCGGTCGGGCAGAACGCATCCGGGCAGGATCCCCCATGGCTCGCCGGCGACCGCCGGGGGGACACCCGCTTGCCACGGGCAAGTCGGCTCTCCGGCGTCGGTGGCTGGCCGAGCCGGAGCCCCTTTAGACTTCGGTTTCGATCCCGCTGATCTCGTCGAGGCCGGCGTCGGCGGTGGCACTGTCGTTGCCGCTGCCACCATCGACCACGTCGGCCGCGCCGTTGCTGGCGTCGAAGCTGTCATTGCCGCCGAAACCGCGCAGCGTGTCGCTTCCGGCGCCGCCAATGAGCGTGTCATTGCCGCTGCCACCGTGGATGGTGTCGTTGCCGGCACGTCCGTCGATCCGCATGCCTCGACGGGTCAGGTTGAAGAGGCGATCGTTGAAGTCCGTGCCAATGAGAATCTCCACGTCGCCGTGCACACGGTCGGAGACGTCGGCGTCGGGGGTGGTGAAGTCTCCCACGTTGATCAGCACTCGCGAGCTGAGGGCCGAGTAATCCAGCGTGTCGATCCCCCCGCCACCGGCAATGGTGTCGTCGTTATCGTCTGGACCGGAGACACCGCGAATCGTGTCATTGCCTGCCGAGCCGAAGATCACGTCGCCCTGCAGACCACCGGTCAGCTCGTCGGTGCCCTCCCGGCCCACGATCACGTCGAACCCGCCGTCGCCGAAAATTGTGTCATTGCCGGGACCCCCGGAGATCGTATCCGGGCCCATACCACCGCGGATGAATGCCGGGATGGGCACCAGCCCCAGAATCAGTTGGTCGGCGCTGTCCCCGAGACTGGCGGAAATCAGATTGATCTCGGCGGTGCGGAAGGTCTGCTGCTGCAGCAGCGCGCCGGCGCTGTCGAACACGTTGATGTCGAAGAGGCTGCCGTCGGGTGAAAGCCCCAAGGCGACATGATCTCGCCGCGGCGTGCCGAAGATCCTCAGAATCCTGCCATCCACCTCGAACGCGGCGGCCAGGAGCTTGCGCGGTTCCAGAGATTCAATCATCGTGTTACCTCGCTTCGGTTGAAAGGCGGCGGAATTGCCCTGCCGGAAATTGTATCTATCGGCCGTCGGCGGGAAGCGTCTTGACGATCAACTCCACATGCCGCCCGGTTGACCCTTGCTCAGCACGGACCACCTCCCGGGCACGCTGCCCGAGCCGGGCGCGATAATCTGCGTCGCAAAGAAGCTGATGCACGGCCTGAAGAAGGGCTTCGGCTGTGGTCACTTCCACGATGGCCCCGGCTTCGCGGAATCTGCGGACGGGCATGTCGAAGTTGCTGGTGTAGGGTCCGACAATGGTGGGGCGAGCGAGGGCTGCCGGCTCGATCATGTCGCTGCCGTGCTGGCGGGGGCCTAAATCCACCAGTGAGCGCCCGACGAACACAACCGTGGCAAGACTGTAAAACTTCCTCAGCTCGCCCATGGTATCCCCCAGCACGACCGGCGGGCGCAGTTGCCCCATCGTCGAAACAGAAACACTCTCGGCGGCGGGGGGAGAGGCTGCGGTCGATTCCGAGCGCGCTTCGGCCGATGTCGAATTGAACGCGGCAGGACGATCGGCTTCGGGCCGGGGCGCTGGCTCGAGCGGGGGTGATCCCGATCGCGCAGCCGAGCGCCGAAGGCAGGTAAAGCCGGCGGCCCGGATGAGTCGGGCGGCCTCGTCGAAGCGCGGGGGGTGACGGGGCACGATAACCAGCCGCAGCGCAGGGTGGTCCGCCAACAGCCGCCGATAGACGCTCAACAGGATTTCCTCTTCGCCCGGGCCGGTGGAACCGGCAACAAGAATCGGCTCGGCATCCGGTCGCAGGCCCAGTTCGCGGGCAAGTTCGTCGGCACCCTCCACCCGATCGACCAGCGCGGCATTGTCGAACTTCATGGTCCCGAGCACTGCGATGCGCTCCCGCGGCACCCCCAGAGCCTCGAAGCGCCCGGCATACACCTGGTCCTGCGCCGCAACCGCCGAGAGACGCGAGAACATCGCCCGCGCGACCGGCCCCAGTCGACGATACCGCCGGAAAGCCGTTTCGGTGATCCGTCCGGCCGCCACGACGACCGGAATGCCGCGCTTGCCGCACTGCCGCAGAAAATTCGGCCAGACTTCCAGCTCCATGAGCACTACCAGGCTTGGTCGGATACGATCCAGCAGCCGGGAGATGGCGAACGTCAGATCCAACGGAAACCGAACCACCAGCACGTCCGGGCTGGCAGCAAACAGCTGCCGCCCGCGCTCAAGGCCGGTCTCGGTTGTCGTGGAGACGACAAACTCCAGACCGCGAACCCGTCGGCGCAGCTCGGCGATCAGCGACGGCGTCGAGTTCACCTCCCCGACACTCACCGCATGGATCAGAATGGCCGGCGGACCGTATCGTTCGGGGATGTCATTGCCGGTCCGGGCGCGCAGCGCCCCAAGCACCTTGCGCCGGGCCGAGGGAGCAAGCAGCCAGAACGGAGCCGTGAGGCCCAACCCCGCGGCGTAGGCGAGGTCGTACAGGCTGGGCATGTCGCTGTTGTAGCCCAAGCGACAACTGAGCAAAAGCCACCGGCAGCCGGTCGTCGGCGCGGGAGCGAACCGGTGAGGCAGGGCACGCGTGCCGCTTTATCTGGCGAACGTTGCCGGCGTCTGAGGGGGTGCGTCAGGCGCACTCCCGGCGACAGCAATCAACAGAAAGCCGAGAAAGGGACGCTCGCGAGCCGCCTGAGCGGGCAGGATGTCATGCGGTCGCCAGTTGCCTGCCTTCGATCGAGCGCAGCACACTCAGCAGCCCGTGAACGTGCAGAGGCTTGAGGAACACATGCACGCGCGGGTTGTCCTGCTGGCTGTGCAATGTGCGGGCGTAATCGTCCACCTCATCGGTGAACACGGCCACCCGGCGCGGGCGATACTCCCGCGGCAGCGATGCGAGCCGCTCGAACAGCCGGCGCTTCTGCTCGGCGGTGGGAAGGTCAACCACCAGCAGGTCAGCCCGGGCAGCTTGGAGCTGCTGCACCGCCTCATCCGGGGAGCACGCCGACGACACCTCGTGTCCAAGGTCGCGCAGCAGACGGCTGGTGGGTTGTGTGTCCGGGTTCGAATTCTCAGATACGACGACAATCGCCCGCAGGGCCAGAGAGTCCGGTGCGCTCGTCATGTCCAATACGCTAGCGGCAGTTGCCATACGACTCAACCCCGAATTCTGATCTAACAAAAACTGGTCAGAATGCTAACAATCTGGTCGCGCATGGTTCGGGTTGAAAAGTGGCCGCGATCACATTTTCCGGAGGGGGGGGCGATGGCGGGGAAACACGACGATCCGGCCGGCCAAGCCCTTTTCTGGTCCATCCCCCCCCCGGGGTTCATTCCTCACGCCCCCTCGCCCCCTCTCGCAGCCAGCCGGACGGCCTGACCTTTGGCATTCCTGCCGGCCGACGGAACTGGGCCAATCCGCCGACCATGCACCCGCTCATCGGCGCGGTCGTTACGCGGCGAAGGGCGATCGGTAACATGTCTGGAGCGAATGGGCATGTGGGATTACATCAAGGCCGCGTTCAACGCCCGCCCGGCAGGGATGTTCGTTCCTCCCAACTGGGTTTTCGTGGCGGGGGTAGCGTTGCTGGGTTCGGTGGTGCCGGGATTGTGGCTGATCGGCGCAGGGTTGGAACTGGCCTATCTGGTGTTGCTTTCCAGTAACCGGCGTTTTCAGCGATTCGTTGCGGCGCGCAAGCTTGCTGAGCAGGCCAGAAAGGCGCGACAGAAACAGCAACAGCTTGTGCAACAACTGTCGGCCGATGACCGCGCCGCCTATCTGCTGCTGGAGCAGCGTTGCCAGTCGATTCTGCAACAGCAGCGCGAATCAGGTGCCGGGGAAGCCGATCTGCTCACCCAGTCGGAGGGGTTGAGTCGACTCACCTGGATCTTTCTGCGGCTGCTGTTGACCCGGCAATCGATTGTGAGGCTGTTGCGCGAGAGCATCGGCACAGAGCGCGAAGGCATTGATGCTCGAGTTGCGCGGCTGCAGCGACAGCTTCAACAGCCTGATCTGTCCCCCGAGCTGCGCCGGAGCCTGGAAGGGCAGTTGCAGATCCTGCAGCAGCGCGCCGGCAGCCAGCGCGAGGCACGCGATAACCTCGCCTTCATCGAATCGGAGCTTGCACGCATCCGAGAGCAGGTGGAGTTGATCAAGGAACAGGCCGTGTTAAGCACCGATCCGGCCAACCTCAGCCATCGCATCGACGAGGTGGGAACCAGCCTCGCCGGAACCACTCAATGGATGCGCGACCGGCAGGAAATCTTCGGCCGCATCGAATCTCTCATGGATGAGCCTCCGGCCGGCATGATGCAGGCACAATGACGGCTGCCGAGGCGCGGGTCGATGTCGGGCACCGAATTGCCCGTGTCATACGCTTCGGATACCTTCAGAGGCTTCGGGCAAGAAGTGAAGCCGACATTTGAGCCGCATTCGACCCACGCTCAGTGAATTCCAGGAACCCGAACCCGGAACACAGCTTGAAGTGGGGCTGGGCGAGTTCGGGAAGAAGATCCTCTGGATGCTGCTGCTGGCGACGATCGCCGCGGTGGCGATCGGGGTGATCCCCTTTGTGGACGCCTCCCGCGGCGACCCCCCCGCACGCCCGGGGTTTCTGGATCAGGACGGACCGCGCATCCCCGAAAACCCCCTTCTCCGGTCGTGGACAGGCCTGAAGTATATCTGGAGCGCGCCCCACCGCCTGCCCGATTTTTCGCCGATCACCTACACGACCTACCTCCTGGAAGCCCGGCTGTGGGGCACGGAGCGACCGCTATCAGCCACGGGCTTCCGTTCCGTCAACCTGCTGATTCACATCGCAGCTGCGATCGCGCTGTGGCACCTGCTTGCCCGGTTGGAACTGCCCGGCGCCTGGCTGGCGGCGGCGATTTTCGCAGTGCACCCGGCGAACGTCTCGGCCGTCACCTGGCCGGGACAGCGGCCGTGGCTCCTGGGCACTTGGATGGGTCTGATGACGCTGATCGTGTTCTTCCGGCTGACGGGGCTGAACCCCCCGCCGGAGAAGGTCCACCGGTGGTTCCGCCTGCCGCAGGGGCGCGCCCAGCTTGGGGCGTTGACGATTCTGCTGACGGTCCTGACGGTCGGCTCATCGCCTGCGGTTGCGGCAATGCTCGGCCCGGTTGCCCTGCTGCTGAGCTGGTGGGAACGCGGTCGCTTTCGCCGCGGCGATGTGCAGGCGGCTGCCCCCCTGCTGGGGTTGACGTTGTTGGTGACGGCAGGCGCCTTGATGCTGGCGATCCGCCAAGGCGCGGGGGAGTTTTCGCTGCCGCAGTGTCCGTGGTGGTATCGGCCCATCGCAATCGTGCAGCAATACGCGTTCTACGCCTGGCTGACGCTGGTGCCCATGGGGATTTCCTTTGCGTATGCCCCGTTTCCACGGTTCGGATGGGGAGCGCTCTTGTCCGTAGGGGCAGTGGCCGCAGCGACAGGCGGGGCCGTGTGGGCACGAAGGCATTGGGGGCGCGGACCCCTTGCCGTCATGGCTGTGTTTGCCGTAAGTCTCGCCCCAGCAGTGATTTATGTTGAGTCGCGCGAAATCTATGGCGGGTGGGTGGGGGCACAGCGATTGTACCCGGGCAGCGCGGCGATCATCACCGGAGTGGTTGCGTGCCTTGCCGGGGCGCGCTGGGCACTGATTCGGCGGGAAGCGGCGCTGGCGGTCGGCGCGATCGCTCTGGCTACCGTGGCCAGCGCAGGCGTGGTCGAAGCCTCTCGTCGGACCAGCCAGCAGCGTCTGTGGGAGCACGTGCTGCAGCGCGATCCGCGCAATGTCGTGGCCCTGGTTCGACTGGCCGATTCGGCGATCCGTCGGCGTGAGTTCACGACGGCTTCCGGCTACCTGCAGCGCGCTGTCGAAATCCGCCCGAATGATCCCGATCCGCTGGTGAAACTCGGGGAACTGGAGGAAGCCCGTCGGCAGCCCGAGCGCGCCATCGTCCACTATCTCAAGGCCTTGAAACTCGATCCCGACCACTTCGACGCCAACTTCGGCCTGGCCCATGCGCTGGCGACGCAGAAAGAATCGCAGCAGGCGCTGGAGCAATATCAGAAGTTGCTGACCATGCGCCCCGAAGACCCGATCCTGCACAACAACATCGGTTTGCTCCATGCCGATCGCGGAGAGTTCGAGCAGGCCGAACAGTCCTACCGACGCGCGCTGCGCATCGACCCCCGAGCCACAGCGGCGCGAATCAATCTGGCCACGCTGCTGTATCGAAGGGGTGAGATCGAATCGGCGGTGCGGGAGCTCACCGTCGTGCTGGAAATTGATCGTGACAACTTCGACGCCTTCATGAACGCCGGGGCCATGCTGGGGCAGATGAATCAATTTGAAAAGGCGGCCGTGCTCTTCCGACGCGCAATCGAGCTGGACGACCAGATGGCGGCGGCTCATGCCAACCTGGCCAACGCGCTGCTGGGCCAGGAACTGTTCGGCAAGGACCTGACGCGCGGGCAGCGGATTTCGCTGCTGTCTGAGGCTGCCCATCACTTTGAAAAGGCGGCAGAGCTGGACCCGGCTCGTCCTTCCTATCGCGACAGCGCCCAACAGGCCCGTCGTCGGGCGTCGGCGCTGCAGAGCGGTTCCTGATCCGGCGGATTTGTCGTAAGTGTTTTTCTGAAAACACCTTACGTCGATTTTACCACCGCTCCTCGGCCGGCCATTCGTCGGATTCAGCCCTTGCACGGGGCGATTTTGCAAGACAAAGGATGTTGCCATCGTGTAAATTCTGTAAGCTGTCACTTTTGCCTGTGCCTCCTGCCGGGAAGGAGGCTCCAGACAGGATGGTTGCACCGGGTTAACCGGTTCACATCGGAGCGGAAATCGCGTGTTCTCCCGTCCGATTCATGTCTGCCATCTGGGAAAGTATTACCCCCCTGCGGCCGGGGGAATTGAATCCCACGTCCAGACCCTCGCCCGGGCGCAGGCGGAAGCCGGAGCGCGCGTCCGCGTCGTCTGCGTGAACCACATCGGACGTGACGGACACGATGTCACCTACACCCGCTATGGGCAATCGAAAACCGTGGAAGATGCCGATGGCCCGGTGCGCGTCACCCGTCTCGGACGCAGCGCCTGCCTTGCGCGTTTTGACGTGATTCCCGGATTGCCACGGCTGCTGCTGGATCTGCAATACAGCCCGGTGGATATTGTGCACCTGCACACCCCCAACCCCACCATGCTGCTGACGCTGGCAGGCTTGCGCATCAGCAAGCCGATCGTCGTGACGCATCACAGCGACGTCATCCATCAGCGATTCCTCGTGCACGTGATGCGCCCGCTGGAGCGCATCGTCTACGGACGCGCCGCCGCCATCCTGGCCAGCTCGGAGGCCTATGCCGACACCTCCGGCGTGCTGCAACGTTACCGTCAGAAGCTGGCGATCGTTCCTTTAGGCTGCAATTTACGCCCGTTCGCTCACCCTTCCCCGGAAGCCCGCGCATCGGAGGAAGAGCTCCGCCGGCGCTTCGGCGACGCTCCGCTGTGGCTGTGCGTCGGACGGTGTGTGTACTACAAGGGTCTGGGCACGGCCATTGCGGCGCTGCGCCGTGTGCCGGGACGGCTGATGATCATCGGGCAGGGTCCGTTGCGGGAAAAACTGCGGTCCGAGGCATCCCGACTGGGCGTTGCAGATCGCGTGATCTGGCAGGACCACGTTTCTGACGCCGAATTGGTCGGGGCGTATCGCGCGGCGACGGCCTTGTGGTTCCCCTCCAACGCGCGCAGCGAAGCGTTCGGGCTGGTGCAGGTGGAGGCGATGGCCTGCGGGTGCCCGGTCATCAACACGGCGCTGGTGGGAAGCGGAGTCTCCTGGGTCAGCCGCGATGGCGAAAGCGGCCTGACGGTCGCGCCGGATGATCCGGAGGCCCTGGCGCGGGCGGCCCGACGGCTGGTCGATTCTCCTTCGCTCCGAGAGGCACTTTCCGAGGGCGCCCGATCCCGCGCGGCGGCGGAGTTCTCGGCCGAGCGGATGGCACATCGATCGTTGGAGGTTTACGCGCGGCTTCTGCAACGGTCGGCAACGGCGGGGCGGATCGTCGATTCCGTCGAACCGGCCCCGGCTCGGCTGCAGTCGTGGATTCGCAATATTCCCTCCGGTGACGAGGATGCGATTGACACCCGGCTTCACGATCCGGCCGCCGTCTGACCCTCCGATGTCGCTGCCGACTTTGCGCGCGCTGCATCTGTACTCGGGGAACCTTTACGGAGGCGTAGAACGCTTTCTGGCCACGCTGGCGGAATTAAAACCTCTCTGCCCTGGCATCGAGCATCGTTTTGCTCTGTGCTTTGAGGGGCGACTCGCCGACCAACTTCGCGCCGCCGGCGGAGCTGTCCGGATGCTCGGTCCGGTGCGATTCAGCCGTCCCTGGACCGTCTGGGCCGCGCGTCGGCGGCTGGCGGCTTTGCTCCGGGAGGATCCACCGGATGTCGCCATCACCCACAGCGGCTGGCTCCATCGACTCTTTGCGCCGGTGACCTCTCAGGCCAGAATTCCAACCGTCTTCCTGGCTCACAACTGCTGGGAACCGGCTCGAGCGGAAAACCGCAGCCTTCTTGCGCTTCCGCCGGTGGCGATCCTTGCGAACAGCCGCTTCACGGCCGAGAGCTTCCGCGCCGCCGGACATTGGAAGCAGGTAGCCTGGACCTATCTTCCAGCCCCGACTTCGGGCAGCAACCGGCGGCAGCAGTTGCGCCGCGAGGCGCAGGTGGGTGAGCAGGAATGCGTCATTCTCTGTGCCTGCCGTCTGGAGCGATGGAAAGGACAGATGCTGCTGCTGCAGGCGCTTTCCGAGCTTCGTGCCCCGGGCTGGAGGTGCTGGATTGCCGGTGGCGCGCAGCGGCCCAGCGAGCGAGCCTATCAGCGCCAACTGCTGGAGCGGGTCAACCGGCTCGGCTTGAGCGATCGGGTGACGTTCCTCGGACATCGCGATGACATGGCCGACCTCTGGTCTGCCGCCGATGTACACTGTCAGCCGAACACCGCCCCGGAGGCGTTCGGGCTGGCGTTTATCGAGGCCATGCGCGCCGGTCTGCCGGTGGTGACGACCCGGCTCGGCTCGGCCGTGGAGCTTCTGGAAGGCTCACGAGCGGGTATTCTTGTGCCCCCGGATGACGCCAAGGCCCTGGCAGAGGCCCTGAGGCAGCTCGTGGAAAACCCCGACCTGCGGCAGCAGATGGGTCTGTCGGCCCGGGAACGGGCCAGCGAGATTGCTGATCCGGCCGCGCGGCTAGCTGATCTGGAGGAGCTGCTGCGTCGGGCCGTGGGAGAGAGCGTGCTTCGACCATGAACGGACCCCTGGCTGCCCATCCGTGGATGCCTCGCCGGCCGGTGCCAGCCGTGCCGGTCCGGCGGCGGGCGCGCTCCTGGACACCGGCGCAATATCTGATCGGCATCATCTCCCTGCAGTTTGCCTGCCAGCTCGGCCTGCTGCTGTTCGGTGACACGGCCCTGCGGTTCTTCTTTCGCAGTGCCGTTTACGGCTTGAGCCTGCTTCTGCTGCTGCTGATCCGCCCGGCGCGGCACAAACACCCGGCGACTCCGATCGCCCTGGGGATTCTGGCGATCGTTGCTCTGGGATTGCTCAACCCCGACACGCCAGGGATCATCCCGGCGCTGGGGACGCTGGCGCTTTACCTGGCGGTGCTGGCCCCGCTGTGGTGGGCGTCGGCGCTGGTGACCGACAGCCATGGCTTCCGGTCGGTCGTCTTCACGATCTGGCTCTATCAGTCGATCAGCGCGCTGTTCGGTGTGCTGCAGGTGATGTTCCCGGGCAGCTTCGAGTTCCAGATTTCCGCGGTGATCCAGGAACAGGGCGCGGCCTATCTTTCCGGATTGCAGGTGACCCTTCCCAGTGGCGAACGGATATTCCGCCCGATGGGCCTGACCGACACACCCGGGGGCGCCGCGCCGGCGGGGCTGATTTCGTTCATCCTCGGAATGGGGTTGCTGATCACCACGCGCAATCTGTGGATGTTCAGCTTCGCGGTGATCTCGATGATCAACGCGCTGTTCTGCATTTACCTCTCGCACGTTCGGTCGGTGCTGGTGATGGCCGCGATCTGCGTGATCGCCCAGCTTGTGGTCCTGTTGATTCGCGGTGGGCGAGGCGGGCAGCTCGTGCGGGCCGCGGCGGCCGCGGGAGTGGTGTTCTTCCTCGGGACGATCTGGGCTTTTGCGGCGGGGGGCGAACAGACGGTTGCCCGCGTCAACACTCTGTTTGCCGAGGACCCTACCACGGTGTACATGCGCAACCGGGGCAACTTCCTGCTGCACACGATTTACGTGCTGATCCCCGAGTTTCCGCTGGGCGCCGGACTGGGCCGCTGGGGCATGGTGCAGAACTACCTGGGCCGATTCGGCGACGGCGCGCCTCCCCTCTGGGCGGAACTGCAACTCACCGGATGGGTGTATGACGGGGGGGTGCCGTTGGCGGTGGTGTATGGCCTGGCGATCCTTGTGGCGTGCTGGTGGACGTTCGTCAGAGCAATTGACAAGAAGCTGGGAGACCTCTCCGACTGGGCGGCGGTGCTCTTCGGCTATAACGTCGGTGCGCTGGCGGTGACGTTCAATTATCCGCTGTTTGCCGGACAGGGAGGGCTGGAATTCTGGATGCTCAACGCCGTGCTGTTTGCGGCGGTTGATGCGGTCAAACGGCGCCTGCCTGCCCCCCAGGCGCGGGTCGCGCTGCCCGCCAAGCCGCGCAGGATGATTGCGGTGCCGAGGCCGCAGGCGCGATGAGACCTTGGGTATTGATCTCCGGTGATTTCGTGGACACCGGGGGGATGGATCGCGCCAACGCGGCTCTGGCACGATACCTGGCGCAACAGGGCATTCCCACCCACCTGGTGGCATTTCGCGCCGATCCACAACTGCTTGACCGGAAAGAAGTTACGTTCCACCGCGTGCCCAAGCCTCTGGGAGCCTACACGTTGGGATTGCCGCTGCTGGATCGATTGGGTCGGCGGGTTGCGCGTCGGATGGCGCGCCAGCATCGTGCGCGGGTGCTGGTCAACGGGGGGTGCTGCCGGTTTGGAGATGTGAACTGGGTGCATTTCGTCAACGCTGCCTGGACCCCGCAAAGCCACCGGGCAGGCTTCCGCCGGGCCGTCGGACGCTTCAACCACCGCAGGGGATGCCGAGACGAACGCGCCGCGCTCACCCGGGCGCGGGTGATCATTGCCAATTCGCGCCTGACCGCCGCGCACATCACGCAGTGGATTCCCGTCGCGCCTGAGTTGATTCACACGGTGTATTACGGCGTGGACAGATCGCGCTTCTTCCCACTGGCCGAAGCGCAACGGATCGACGCCTGCCACGAGTTACACTTTCCGCCGGATCGTCCCCTGTTTGCTTTCGTCGGAGGGCTGGGGGATCGGAGAAAGGGTTTCGATACGGTTCTGGCCGCCTGGCCGCAAATCTCTGGCAGAATTGATGGGGCTTTGCTGCTGGTGATCGGATCGGGCAGCGAAGCGGCTGCGTTCGCTCGGATTGTGGAAGATCGCGGGTTGAGCAGTTCAATCCGCTTTCTCGGTCGCCGCGAGGATGTCCATCGAGTGTTGCAATGCTGCCACGCCATGGTTGCCCCCACCCGTTACGAGGCCTACGGCCTGGCGGTGCACGAAGCCATCTGTTGCGGGGTGGCGGCGATTGTCTCGAGGCATAGCGGGGTGGCGGAGCGATTCCCCCGCGACTTGGAGGAGCTGCTGCTGGAGGACGTAGAAAGTCCCGGGGAGCTGGCGGCCCGGGTGATTTCCTGGTGGGAGCGCCGGTCGAGGTTGGCCGGGGCATTGTCGGCGTTTTGTGAGGAGCTTCGGTCGCGAAGCTGGGAAGACATGTCTCGCGAAATTACCCAAATCGCCCAGATTAACGCGCCGAATGAGGGTTGACCTTCGTTAGACCGATTCGCGGGACCTGAAGCGTGGGGCAGGAACGGTTTTCTGGGGTATCGTTGGGCGTCGGTGCCTGAGCGGGTACGCCATCGGTACTTCCGGCACCCCGCCGCGGCAGCGCCGGTGCTCGCCGGATGAAAGTCGCACCCACTGACGGTGCCCGGAAAGCCCGGCCAACGGGGTCGGCATGGCCACCGGTGCCACCCACAGCGCGGGTAATGCCGCGGGCGACAGTCGCCGGAGCCTCAGGATGTGCCAACCCCTCAGACTCGGAAAGCTCGTTTGTGGATGCATCGTCGATGACGCCCCAGGCAACACCCTCCCCGCCGAAAACCACCTTGCGACCGTCGCGCGGTTGGTCGGCTGTCGATTTCCGGGAAATCCTGCGATTTCGCGATCTGCTGATCGTCCTGGCCGGTCGGGATATCAAGCTCCGCTACAAGCAGACGGCGATCGGCGTCGCCTGGGTACTGCTCCAACCGCTGCTGGCCAGCGGGGTGTTTACGCTGGTGTTCGGTCTGGTTTTCGGACAGGCCGAGCGGACGGCAGCGGTGGGGTTGCCTTTCTTCGTCTTTGCGTTTGCCAATCAGATGGCCTGGCAGGCGTTCCAATCGACACTTTCCAAATCCAGTGCTTCGATGGTGGGAAACGCTCACCTGGTGTCGAAGGTGTACTTCCCGCGACTGATCCTGCCTCTCTCGACCGTGGGCAGTTCGCTGCTGGATTTTGCCGTGGCGGTGCCGGTTCTGGCGATTCTGATGGGAGCATACGGGCTGGCGCCTCCGGTCGGCCTGGTGACGTTGCCGATCTGGCTTGGGCTGATCCTGCTCCTGGCGACAGGGCTGGGGCTGACGGCGGCGACGCTGACGGTGAGCTACCGCGATGTCCAATACATTCTGCCGGTTCTGATTCCGTTTCTGCTGTATGCCAGCCCGGTGGCCTATCCACTGGCCAACGTGCCGGAACACCTTCGGATATACTTTTACGCGAATCCCCTGACCGGGCTGATCGAGGCGTTCGGGTGGTCGGTGCATGGCAGGATCAACCCTTGCTGGCCGGCGGTGGCATACTCGGCGTTGTGGGCGGGGGTGACGTTCGTGTTCGGTGCGACGCTGTTCCGACGCATGGAACGTCGTTTCGCCGATGTGATCTAGCCAGCCGCAGGCACCGCAACGGCGCCGGTGGATGCCCTGCGGGCTCGAAGACCCGGCGCCGGAAGCGTCAGGTCGGCCTGTCGGTCAGTTGTAAGTCTTTGTCGGCATGAGCCTTAGCGATATTGCCATTTCGGTGCGCGGTCTGGGAAAGGCCTACACCATCCGTCACGACACCCACGCCGCGACAACGGCTGCCGAAGCGATCATGCAGCGCTTGCGCCACCCGTTTGCGCGTCGAAGCCAGCGGGAGGTCTTCTGGGCGTTGAAGGACGTGAGTTTTGAAGTCAAGCGGGGGGAGGTGGTGGGGATTATCGGCAGGAACGGAGCCGGCAAATCGACGTTGTTGAAAATTCTCTCGCGGATCACGGAAATGACGGAAGGGGAAGTGGATCTGTACGGGCGGGTAGGCAGCCTGCTGGAGATCGGCACCGGCTTTCATCAGGAACTGACCGGCCGGGAGAACATCTTCCTCAACGGCGCGATTCTGGGCATGACGCGGGCCGAGATCGCCCGGAAGTTCGACGAAATTGTGGCCTTCGCCGGGGTGGAAAAGTTTCTCGACACGCCGGTGAAACGGTACAGCAGCGGGATGTACGTGCGGCTGGCCTTCGCCGTCGCGGCCCATCTGCGCAGCGAAATCCTTCTGGTGGATGAGGTGCTGGCCGTGGGAGATGCAGAGTTCCAGCGCAAATGTCTGGGCAAGATGCGTCAGGTGAGCACCGACGGGCGGACGGTGCTGTTTGTCAGCCACAACATGGCGTCGATTGCGGCCTTGTGCAATTCCGCCGTGCTGTTGCGGAGCGGCCGGGTGGAGGTGGCCGGCCGAGTGGATGAGGCGGTGGAGCAGTACACGCGCCGGTTTGAGGAAGACGCGATGGCCGCTGCGAGCGTCCTGACCCGTCTGGGCAGCGGAGAATATCGGATCGTCCGCGCCTGGACCTCCAAACCCTCTTTTCTTCCGCAGGAAGAGAAACGAATCCGGTTTGTCGCCCAGCGCAAGGGGCAGCCGTGTGTGTTGTCTTTTGAGGCCTTTGTGCTGGATCGATCCGGCGCGGTCGTGGCACAGTGTGATTCCCGGGTGCTGGGGCAATACGCCCACGGGCCGGAAAGTGTGGCCGGAGAGTTCTGCATCACTTCGCCGTGGCTGAAGCCGGGCACCTACCGCGTGCGCCTGATTCTGGCATCGAATTCCTACGTTGATGTGCTGGAGGACGCCTGTCAGCTGGTTGTCTCGCCGGAAATGCCGTATCCGTTCACGGCTCCCGCCCATGCCACGGACGAAGGGGTTGTGCTGGCCGACTTCAGCCTGCAGTTGAGCCATTTGCCGGATGAGCAGGGAGTGCCGGTTGCCGCGGGACGATCCAACTGACACCCAGCCCGGCGGTTCGGGGCAGCCGGCGCCG
>JAVQWE010000021.1:0-14927 GCA_033579175.1 Phycisphaerales bacterium
CGGGCTGGCAGAGCGGGCCACGTATGCCGCCAGCAGGCCGATCTACGGCAAAGACCGCCCCCATGAGGCCATCATCTTCACCAACAAGGAACAACACGATCCGGGTACGCTCACGAAAGCCGAGCGATCCAATCGAACGATCGAAGTATTCAAACACAATCATATTGAGGTGGTGCCGACACCGAATTACGAGTACAAGTTCGTCACCACCTCCCATCTGGCCGTGGACGATCTCTCCCTCACGCGACTCGATTGCTCCAGTCAGGAATTCTGCGGTACCAGTTTCAAGCAGTTCCTTCGAGTTGAGGATGGCCGATACGACTATTTCGCCTTCAGCTACATGCCCGAAACCGGCCGTCGAACGGGCATCATCGGGCAGCGTGGCATGCGCCTGGTGGCGGAGGATGCCCTTCCCCTGTGGCTGAGAGACCTCGATTTTCAATCCCGTTCGCCGGTGAGGTTCTGGCTGATCCCCAGCCAGAAAAGCAATCGCCCGACCCCTTATTTGCCCATTCCGGCCGAAGCCCGGATCACCGGCGTTGACGGAGACTCGTACAAGGTTGAGGTCTTGATCGGCGAAGTTCCGGATTCCCCAGGCGAATCCGTCCCGCCGATGAGATTGCTCGGAACCTTCTGGATGGCTCGCGACCGCCTGCACGTGATGACCCGCGCCGTGATGGCCGACGGCCGGACCTATCAGTTGACAAGTCTGGCCCGAGTGAATTACTGGACAATCACCGGCGAGTGAGCCTGCCGCGGCGGATGGCCTGCGGCGAGGCTCCCGTCTACAATTTCCCGAAAGTCATGGACGAAGCGCACGCATGAGCGACAAGACCGAGCACCCCCCGCTTCCCGGGAAGTTTGCGAGCCTGGGAATCCGCAACTCCATTCTGCGCGCCTTGGCCGACTTGAAATTCACTGAGCCTTCGGAAATCCAGTCGCTGTTGATTCCACGCGCCCTTGCCGGCGTCGATATCCTCGGCCAGGCTCGAACCGGTACCGGCAAGACCGCCGCCTTTGCCATTCCTGTCTTGCAGCGCGCGCAGCGCGGGATCGCCGCCCAGGCCCTGATTCTGGTCCCTACCCGCGAGCTGTGCGTGCAGGTCAACGAAGAGATTCGCCGGATCGGCCAATATACCCCCATCCGATCGGTGGCCGTTTACGGGGGGGAGAAAATCGCCGCGCAGGTCCGATCCCTCAAGCATCATCCGGAAATCGTGGTCGGCACCCCCGGCCGGGTCATGGACCTGCTGGACCGGCGCCTGCTGTCCCTTGCGAACATACGCTTTATCGTCCTCGATGAGGTCGATCGAATGCTGGATATCGGGTTCCGGGAAGACATCCGCAACATTCTTTCCCGGATCAGTACTGTCGCCAGCCGACTTCGTGAAGACCCCGCCGCCGAACCCTCCACGGGGAATGCCAGCGGCCAGCCGAACCCGGAAGCAGCGCCCTCCCAGCCCCCGCAGACCATTTTCGTCTCGGCCACCATCACCGAGGAAATCGAGCGGCTGGCCCGCAGATTCATGCGCGAGCCGGTGGAGAAGATCGTCGCTCCCGGCGCCGATGAAAAACCCACCGTCGAGAAGGTGGAGCAGGTCTATTACGCCGTGCAGCCGTGGGATAAGTATCGACTGCTGCGGATGATCCTGGAAAAGGAGAAACCCGAACTGGCGATCATCTTCTGCCGCACCAAACACGGTGCCGACAAGCTGGCCAAGCACCTGAAGGCCGACGGCGTTGCCTGCCGCGAGATTCACGGCAACCTCCAGCAGAATAAACGCGAAAAAGTGATGAAGAGTTTCCGAACCGGCAGATTTGATGTGCTGGTCGCTACCGATCTGGCCAGCCGCGGAATCGACGTGGCGGACATCAGCCACATCATCAATTATGACATCCCGGAAGACCCGGAAGTCTACGTCCATCGCATCGGACGTACGGCGCGCATGGGAGCCACCGGCAAGGCCATCACCCTGGTCACACGCGAACAGGCCGAACAGCTCACCCGGATTGAGAACCTGATCAACATGGTCCTTGAGCCAGCGCGGATGGAAGGTTTCGAGCCCTCCCCACCGCCGCAAAAACCACCGGAAACTCAGGTGATTCCGGCGCTGATCGGGCCTTCGCCGGCCGCGCAGGCGCAGCAGCGCAAAGCCGGGATGCGTCTGGGGGCACGCCTGCCCGTGACCCGCCGCCGGCGCTGAACACAATCTGCGTCTACCACTCGATGCGCTTCACGGCGACTTCGGCACGCACGGGGTTGACGTTGTCCCGCTGTCGCACCTCTTCCGCATCAAACGTGGCGGTGATGGCGCGCCGCTCTCCGACAGCCAGTTGGCGGACGACGACAGATTTGCCGGCCCGGCGGTCGCTTTCGGGCTGATACAGCTCGATCAGCAGTTCGGCCGTCTGAATCGCCTGCCGCCCGGTGTTTCGAAGCAGCAGGATCACGACATACAGTTCCCGTCCCGCGCCCGCCGGCGACTGCGCTGTTTCGACGTTGTAACTGTATGTCAAGCGTGGCTCGGGCACCGCCACGAGCAGCGCGCGGACAACCCCGGGTTCCTCGACGACTCCCCAGACCCGCACGTATCGACCCGGACGGGCATCTTCTGTCCCGGAACCATCAGGAATGATGCGGACCGGCTGCCCGGGATCGCCGCTCGCGATCAGCCATTCGCCCTCGGCGACCCGTGTCAGCTCACCGTCAAAAGTCACGGGGAGATTCAGCAGACGCACTTCCTTGCGGATGCGCGCCGGCGACTGCTCACGCGCCACCGCACGAAAGGAATCGGGCGCCAGCCGGGCCAGTTCCAGCACCGCCGGGCGATAGCCGCGCTCGGCCAGCTTCGCCAGCACCGCCGTCGCCCGAGCCGGATCGGGGCGGGCTGAGCCTTCGCCGTCGCGGAAGACCCGGGCTGCTTCGAAAGCCACCCGCGGATCGTCTGATGCTCCGGCTCGCGCCAGCAGTTGCGCGGCGTTGAAATCGCCTGGAATGCGATGACCGGCCAGGATCGCCCGGGCCAGATAGAGCTGCGCCAGCGCGTTGCCCTTGCGCGCCGCTTCGACCAGGGTCTGTATAGCGGGATTTTTCGCCCCTGTGGCGGCAGGCGCCTGAAGTGCCAGATGAGCTTGCTCGATTAACGCCCGCGGATGCCCGGCTTTCGCCGCCGCCTCCAGCAGTTTCGCAGCCTTTTCGGGGTTCTTGGGCTCGCCAATCCCGTCGCGGCAGCACAAATACAGCTCGAACAACGCATCTCCCGAACCCCGCGCCGCCGCCTTGCCGAACCACGACATCGCCGCAGAGGGATCGATCTGCACTTCCCTCCCCAGCAGCAGCCGCCGACCCAGCTCGAGTTGAGCTTCCCGGTTGCCGTTTTCTGCGTCTCTTTTCACCCGCGGCAGAGGAGCGCGGGAGTACAGATCGAAGACGGGAAGGGTCGTCTGGCCGAGGCAGGCCCCTGCGAACAGCAACCCCAGCCAAAGGCTCGCACAACGCCGGAACATAGCCGGGGGGAGTGTAATCGGCCCGCTTCCGGGCGCGTCAGCGGGGCTGACTCTTCGAATGCTTTCCCTTGGCTGCCGGCAGTCCCCGCTGACGGCGTGCAGGACTGCCAGAACGTGCATGAAACCGCTTACATCGCCTGCCGAACCCGCCGATGGCACCGGTCAACCCCCGGCAGCCTGGTCTTGTAACTGTCGCTCCCGTGATCCTTCGGAATTGACTCAGCCCCCGGCCACCACCCGCAGAGAATCAGCGGTAGAACTCGATGATCAGGTTCAGATTCACTTCGAACGGCACATCTTCCGGTGTCGGCAACGCCAGAACCTTGGCCGTCAGTTGGGCGGGGTTCCATTCCAGCCACCCCGGCACGCTGTGCCCCGCAATCGATTCCATGTTCTCGCGCAGCAGCTTATGGATGCCTTCCTTGAAGGTGATCGTCTGGCCCGGCTTCACAAGATAGCTGGGGATATCTGTCTTTCGGCCGTCCACCAGCACATGGCCGTGGGCAACAATCTGCCGGGTGGCCCAGATGGTGCGGCCTACTCCCAGGCGACGAAGCACGTTGTCCAGCCGAGTTTCCAGCAGTTGCAGCAGCGTGTTGCCGGTGTTGCCCTTGGACTTTTTGGCCATGTCCAGATACCGCCGGAATTGCCGCTCCAGAATGTTGTAGTGATAGCGCAGCTTCTGCTTTTCTTTCAGGCGCACCCCGTATTCGGTATCCCGGCGGCCGCGGTACCCGTGCATGCCGGGGATTTCCAACTCTCCGCTGGTGTGCTTGGGAATGTCGGCGATCGGAACGCCAACGCGTCGGGACAACTTGACCTTCGGACCCAGATATCGGCCCATGGCAAACCCTGCTTTCTACGGGCCTGTGGCACAGGGGTTGTTCCCCTGCCTTGGGCCACCACCCGCCTCAAAACATGCGCCGCGATCGTAAACCCTTGTGGAAGATCGACTTACGCGCCTTTCCCACGCTCGATGGTTCTGAGGCATCGACCGTCGGCCCTTCACCTGCGCCCGGACCCACCCCGAGCACCCGCCGATGAAGGGGCGGGGATCTTACTCGTCCCCGAAACACCATGCAACCCCGACAGGAGCGATCGGCACCCGGTGAATTCGCGATCGAAGGCAACTGACAACAAGCCGGGGCTGTTGCGTCGAAGCCGCGGCGGCACTCACGGCAGCGGGAGATCGACCAGTTCAAAGGGAATTTCAAGGGCGCGGGTTTCGATCGGCACCTGCCAGATCAGTCGGGCGGCCGGGGCCGGGGTGGGACGACCGTCGGAAAGGTTACGATCGAAAACCAGCGAAAACTCCAGCGTGTTGGGGGAATCTGTCGTCGTGAAGTTCGGCCCGGAGCTGCGCAGGATCGACTGCCCCTTGCCATCGAGCAGCCGCAAATCCACCGCTGAAAGCAACTGCTGCAGGCGGTTGTATTCGGCCGAATCGCCCGGAGGCGCGATGGCCGCGAGGCTCACTTCGTAGCGGCTTCCGTTGCGGGTCACCTGCCGCAGAAGCAGCCGCGATCGCCCGTTGGACACGGCCACATCCTTCAGCTCGTTCAGCTCCGTCGATTCCAGCGTCTCGAACCGTGAGGCCGCCACGAAGCCGATCACTCCCGCCAACCGTCGAATGCGCACCCCCGGCTGCTCCGGCCAGCGCAGACGTGTCGTGAAAGACCAATACGGCGTCCCCCCGCCGTAGGTTTCGCAGAATGGACCTTCCGGGAGCATGGAGTTTCCGCGATCGTCCACGGCACAGGTCAGGCGCAGCGTGGCCGGTCCGGGCATCAGCCGGAGCTTGGGTTCCGCCACGACATGCAGCGTCAATCCGAAATCGCTGGTGCGCAGCGCCCCTTGATTGAAATCGATGGAGCGCTGGTGATACAGCCGGCTGGCGGTGATCCAGAGCGGCCCGGCAACCGTGCCCGGCCCCTGAAGCAGTCCGCAGCCGGAGTGCAGGCGGATGCCGTCCTCACAGGGGGTCATCTCCAGCCCGCCTTGCCCGGCCAACTCGCGCAAGACCGACCACAGCGGCTGCCGAACCACCTGCAGTGTCACGCGAGGACCGCTTTCCTCCGAATACAGGTCGCGGGGGAACATCAGCAGGTTCCGCCCGGCCTGCGCGTTAACCGCATGGACGGCCGTCTCGATCGGCACGTCATGCAGATCAAGGGTGATGCGTGTCGGGCCGAGGATGGCATCTTCGGCGATGCGTTTGAGGATCAGCTCGAGGCGCGAGCGCAGTTCTTCATCCGTGCAGGCCCGCAGCGCGGCGCGAAGCTGCGGGACACACGATTCGCCTGTCTCAATCAGGTGGTTCTGGGCCGCCTCACGAACCTTGAACGAATCGTGCGTCAGCAGGGCGATCTGGCTGCCAACCTCATCGGCCCAGACCGGCACCAGAAGCCCAAACAGCACGCTGATCGCCGCAATCGACCTCACAATCAGTCGTATCGAGCCGGTCGGAGCACGGGTTCTACGGGGGCGTCCCTGCACACGCCCGATAAGCCCGTGCTGCGGTGGGAATATGCCTTTTCGCCCGGAATTGACGGATGATGCCGAAAAACCGGGATTCGACCTGCCCCGGGGAACACCGCGGACCGTCCTGCCGCGAGGTTGCCGCCCGCGGCCTCACGCAGCCAAGGGGATTGCAGACCTTACCCTCGGCCGCCACAGGTTTTGTGACGGTCGGATCTCTCCGCTGGCAAGAAAGATTGCCTGGAAAGAGGAAGCTCCCCGCCCGGCCGCGGCCGAGGGATCAAACCGCCATCAGGGCCGCGCGTTTTTCGGCGATGGTCCGGAGCAGTGCCTTATGGGGGTCGGCAAACTTGGCGGTGCCTTCCTCCATGAGGGTCTGTTCCAGCTTCCGCATATCGACCTTTTGGTCGATGTCATCCAGCACGTGCTTCGGCGGCATCTGGTCAATCATCCGCCGGTAGGTTTTGTTGAGCTTCGCCACGGCTTCGTTGGTTGCGGGGGGATTGGTCTGGATGTCGCTGCCGGCGAGAGCCTCGACATACTTGTCCGGCGGGGGCTCGATGCCCGTCCGGGGGTCTTTTTTCGTGCCGGTCGAAGCAAAGATGATTTCCTGCTTCAGCGGTAACTTCTTATCAGCCCAGAACTTCTGATTCAGCTGCCAGATTCGCTTGACGTTGACAATCCCCACCTGCCCCTGAGCTTCGGGGATGAGCTCCGGAACATGCGCCGACGTGTACACATCCACCCGGCTCACGAAGATCGAATAGACACTCTTAAACCGCTGCAAACCATTGCGGCGGCGCTGCGCGCCCTTCCAGACCCGCTCGGCCGCCAGCCGCCACTGTCGCTCGGAGAAAATCAGTGTCACATTCAGCGCCAGCCCCGCCGCCGCTAGCTCCTCCAGGGCATCCAGCCCGGCCTCGGTGGCCGGCACCTTGATCATGCGGTTCATATAGCCCTTGCCCCAGAGCTTTCCCAGCTCGATGTACATCTTCACGCGTTTTTCGTGGGGCAGGTTTCTTTCCCGGTCCTCCAGGAGGGGGTCCAGTTCAAAGCTCACATACCCATCGTCTCCGTCGGTGGCATCATGAATGTTCTGGAACTTGTCCTGAGCGTCGGAAACCAGGTAGTCGGTCATCGACCAGGCCACCTGCTCATCGGTCTGGCCTTCCTCGAAGAACAGTTCCATCGTCTGATCAAACCGACCGGTTCTCAGCAGATCGGCGATAATGATCGGATTGCTCGTGGCCCCCGTGGCCCCCAGCGCGATGTTCTTGTCCACCAGTTCCGGATCAACCGAGTCCAGCCAGAGTTTGGTGCCGGTTTCAATGAGGGATTGTAATCCGGTTGCCATACACCGCATCCTTTCCGAATTCGTCCGCCGGTTGGTTGAACCTTGGTCGCAAGGACCCGACGCCGCTCAAGCATACCCCCATCTGCCCCCCAAATCACGGGGCTGACTACGACCGCCCGCACCCCGGCCTGCCCGACTTCTCCGCTTTGGCAGGCCGCTAAGGACACGCCGGACGAAGGTCGCGCACCTCGATCTCCACCAGTCGTTGTCCGTTCCACTCGTTGATGGACGGCTCTACCGCCAGATCGAGTTTCATCCCCGCGCGCAGTCGATCGGCCCAGTTCCCGGCACGCCAGGCGATCGCCTTCCTGTGCGTGCCGTTCTGCCGGAGATACAGTTGAAGGTGCTGCCCGTCTCGGCCCACCGGCCTGGGCGGACCGGCCAACTCCACATCCCGGCAGCACAGCACCGGTCGACGGTTCCCCTGGCCGAACGGTCCGAGTCGCTGGAGGTCGCTGACCAGCGCTTCATCCATCGCCCTCAGTTCAGCCAGACCGTCCAGGTGCAGGCTCGGCATAAGTGCTTCTGGCGCAAGCACCTGCTGCGCGTGCGCCAGAAACGCCGCGCGAAACTCGGGAAACCGCTCCGTCCGCAGCTTCAAGCCGGCTGCCATCTCGTGCCCCCCGTGCGATTCCAGGCAATCGCCGCAGGCCGCCAGAGCCTCTGCCAGATGAAACCCGCTGATCGAACGCCCGCTGCCCTGCCCCACCCCCTCCTCCTGCAGCGCCACCAGGATCGCCGGCTTGTGAAACTGATCGACAATCCGGCTGGCTACAATCCCGATCACACCCGGGTGCCACCCCGGTGCCCCCAGCACGATCGCGTGGTGATCCGCCTGATCCATCCGCAATTCGCTTGCCTGCTGCAAAGCGGCTTCCAGGATCTGCCGCTCTGTCTCCTGCCGGCGACGGTTCTGCGATTCAAGGTATCCCGCGATCTCCCACGCCCGGTCGCTGCTGGCGTGCGTCAGCAGCTCGACCGCCAGGCGCGCGTGCCCCATTCTGCCGGCCGCATTCAGCCGCGGAGCCAGCACGAAACCCACGTGGTAGCTGTCAACATCGGCCCCGGTGAGGTTGGCCGATGCCATCAGCGCTCGCACCCCCGTCAGCTCGGATTTTGCGATCGTGCTCAGCCCGAAGCGCGCGATGACGCGGTTCTCACCCACCAGTGGGACCACATCGGCGATCGTCCCCAGCGCCGCCAGCCCCAACGCGTCCATCAGGAAAGCCCGGAAATCTTCCGTCACCCGGTCCGATCCGCTCACCGCCTTGCCTACCGCCCACGCCAGCTTGAATGCCACGCCGGCGCCGCACAGATGCGGGTTGGGATAGGCCGGGTCCTGTGGCAGACGGGGATGAACGATCGCGTGACAGTCAGGAAGGCTCGGGGGAACCTGTCCCGGCCATGACCTGCCCGGACTGACGGTCTGGCTCTGGGCGGCACTGCCCGGCCGCTGGCCGGTCGCTGGCCCAATGCAGGAAGCCGCAACAGGAAACTCGTGGTGATCGGTGATGATCAGATCGACCCCCCGCTGTCGGGCGACGGAGGCCGATTCCAGCGCGGTCACCCCGCAATCCACAGAAACGAGGAGCTTTGCCCCCTGCTGGCACAGCTCGGCGACGGCCGCGGAGTTCAGCCCGTAGCCCTCTTCGATCCGATGGGGGATGTAATAGTCGCAGTTGCCGCCCAGGCGCCGGATGGCATGCCACAGGATGGCCACGGCGGTGATGCCATCCACATCGTAATCGCCGTAAATCACGATGTTTTCACGACTTGCGATCGCCCGGGCGATCCGCTGAGCCGCGCGACAGACCCCCGGCAGCAGCTCAGGCTCGTGCAGCAGCTTCAGCGTGGGAGACAGGAAGTTGCGGCAGTCGTCTTCGGCAGTAAGTCCACGATTGAGCAGGATTTGCGCAATCAGGGGGCTGGTGCGCAGCCGCGCGGCCAGTTCATCAGCCGCTGGGTGCCTTTCCGCGACGATCCATCGCCTTTCCGCTCCGATCCGTGAAGCCATGGACGAAAGCATACCCGAACCCCGCGGGAATTTCCCGCTTCCGGTAGCTTCCGCAACCCATCGAGCCCGGAAAGATCACGCCGGATCGCTGACCGACCCATCCAGCAGATCGCCCGGCTGGGTTCGATCCACCGGCGCGCTGGAGAACGGCGACCTCGACGACGGCACCAGGGTTGGCAGCGCCGCCGGCGGCGGGAGCGTGAAGTTGAAGCTCGATCCGAGGATCGCGAAATCCTGCAGATCCACTCCGCCGGAGTAATTGAAGTCGCCTTGCGCCACAGTCCGAGGCGATTGATTGAAGTTCGACGACAGGATCGCAAAATCGGTCAGTTCCACCGAGCGATCATTGTTGGCATCGCCGTTGACAAAGAAGAAGCTCAGTGACGGCGAGCTGACCAGCGTGTTGCCCGCCACGTCGGTCACCGCGCTGGTTTGCAGCGAGGCCGTGTAGTTGCCGTTGGCCAAGGCTCCATAGCCCGTGGGCGCCCCGGGGAACGTGAAGGTCGCCGTGTTGGTGCCGGTGTTGTAGCTGACGGCCGGAGTGCCGTTGCTGGTTCCGAACGGCGTGTTGACCAGCGACAGCGAAGCACCGGTGAGGGACGGACCGACGTTTTCATTGAAGCTGATCTGCAGCTGATGTGGGCCGATGAGCCGGTTGAACCCGCTGAAGGGGTTGGCCACCGGCGCCACGGTGTCAATTGTCACCCCCAGACCGATGGAATCCGGCGATTGCAGCTTGCCCGGCTCGGTCTGGCGCGCGGTGATGTTGCGCAGGCCGTCGGCCAGGGCGGTCGTCCCGTTGGTGGTGACGACGGTGGTCGCGCCGGTGGCAGTGGCCTGACCGATCAGCGTGCCGTCGGCGTACACCTGCACGAGGGCACCGGCGATGGTGCCGGGCACGTTGAAGGTCAGCGCGTTGGCAGGGCTGGAGTTGTTGCGGCGCGTGATGTTGTCGGTACTGCTGACGCCGGTATCCGAACCCGCGTCCAGGTCGGGCTGGCCGGTCTGGGCGCTGCTGGCCCCGCCGGGGGTGATCTGCACGGGCACGTTGTTGATGTCGTAGAAGATGTTCCCGACACCCTCGATCTTGAAGCGGGCGTTGTTGGTCAGACCGCTGGGGACCGTGAACGTCTCGCTGCCGTCGTTGGGAGTGGAAGCGTGCAGAACGATGGGGAAGCTGTTGCCATTGTCCGTGCTCATGGTGATCCGGACGTTGGCGGTGTTGATCCCCGAACCGGTCGTGCCGGCGACGTTCCAGGTGATGGTCTGCACGCTGCCTTCGGGCATCTGCACTGTGCCGCTGTTGAAACTGGTGATGGCAAAGCCACTGCCGGTGTTCACCACCTGCACCAGCGCGTTGGCCGAGGACGACGCCCCGCCGCCGGGTCGGTTGTCGCGGACGGTGAGCGTCCAGTTCAGCAGCCGGTTGGTGGTGGGAATCCGTTCCGAAGACCCTCCGAAAGGCGCCGGCGTGTTGAGCTGTCCGGCGAGAACCGTCTGCAAGCGCGGGAACGAACGGCTCGGACTGCTGGAAGGCACCACCGAACGGAACAGCGGGGAACTGCCGTTATCCGGTGCGGCCAGATTCTGGGCCGGGCCAAGGTCGCGCTCTTCCCAGGTGTAGGTCAGCGGGTCGCCATTGGCATCGGTGGCCGAGCCGGTGAGCATGAACGGCGTGTTGGCGGGAATGACGAAGTTGCCCCCGGCGTTCACCACGGGAATGGAATTCCCCGTCGCGGTCCGCGTTCCCACGGTGGGGATGGTGAAGTCACAGCGGTTGACAATTTCCGTGATGCTGTGGAACAGGAAATACGCATCGGAGTTGGATTGCAGGTCGTTGTTCGCGCCGGTGATGCCGGCGTAACCCATGATGGTGCTGCCGCTGCCCGGCTCATAAGCCGTTGACGCATTGCGCGCCGGATCACTGGCGTTGAAGGTGTGGTTGGCTCCGAACTGGTGCCCCATCTCGTGAGCCACAAAGTCGATGTAGAACGGATCGCCAATGGGAACGGACAACCCCGTCGTGCCACGGGCCTTCTGTCCGGTGATGCCGACCACTCCCAGCCCCGCGATTCCCCCGGAACCCGTGGTGAACACGTGCCCGATGTCGTAGTTGGCGTTGCCGATTACCGTGTCGAGGTTTGTCTGATTCTGATTGATGGCGTTGAAGTCGTTGGTGTAGGGATCGGTGGCCGGGTTGGTGTAGATGATGCTGGTATTGTTGGCGATCAGCACCATGCGAATCGTCATGTCCAGCTCGTACACCTGATTGACGCGGTTGATGGCCGTGACAATCGCGCTTTGGGCATTGGCCACCGTGCCCCCGAAGAACTGGGTGTATTCCCCGTTGGCGGCATTGGCCAGCCGGTAGGTACGAAGCTGGGTTCCGGTATCGACTTCCGGGCCGCCGTCGCCGGCAACCGCGGGCGGGGTGTCGTGATCGTGGTCGTGATGCTCCGGCAGTTCCAGCTCGGGTTCGAAAAACACGTTTTCCGGCCGCCATTTCGCATCGCTGCGGTAGTAGCTGCCGTAGATGCCTGGGTTCAGGTGAATGTACGGATCGACGTAATACATCCCGTGGGGCGAGCGCACCTGCGCATGGAAGCCCAGCGTGTTGAAATCCAGGGCAATCCGGGCCAGTGGATCGTCGATACCCACGCCGGAATAGGTGCGAATCTGCGGAAACTGCGCCGCAAGGCCCGGTTCCATGATCTGTGTCTCAACGATCCGGAAACGCGCCAGTTTGCCTTCGGGCGTGGGAATGGAGATTTCAATCGCTCCATCACCCAGCCCCAGACCGCGCGAAAGGTCTTCGGCGCCGGCTGTGGCCAGTTTCTGTCGCATTCGCGTGGCGTTGAGCTGAAACACCTCGACATGGGAGGCACTGACCCCGGCGATTTGCCCGGCGGCCAGTTGGGGGGCCTCGTCCAAGAGGGTCCAGACTCGATCGGAGGCATGCGGCGTGGAGGGCGCCCAGTCGCCGGCCAGCAGCGTGCGGGGCTCCAGTGCGAGCATAAGGACTTGTCGGGTGCGGGGGGAAATGCAATACGACGGGGCTACGACACGCTTCATCCTGCTTTCTCCGTTCCTATAGGCCAAGGCGCATTCGGAACGCCTGAACCGCACGACCCGGCCGGGTTCCTTGGGTACCTCCAGAGGCGGACATTCCGCCAGAAGCGGAAGTATACCGGCCGATCGCGGCGACGCACAGCAAAATCCTCGGCCGACGGCAGGAAACGAGAGTCGTCATAAACCGTGCTGGGCTAACGGTTTAGGTCCATTCGCTTCACCCCCCAAGTCCTTCGTTGACGCTGGTCATTTGCACCCGTAGCATCGCCGGCATGCTTCCCAGTGGGCCGGCACACTCGGCATGGCTTGCCCAGAACGTCGCTCCGGTGTTCGTCTGGTCCCTTGTGCTGGTGGGATTGATCCTAGTTGCTCTTGTCGTGTTGTTGCTGATCCGAAGGAAACTTTCGACCCCCGAAACCGGCTTGCACGCCAGCTTCACATTGGCGGATCTGCGTAAAATGCGGGATTCGGGGCAATTAACCGAGGAGCAGTATCAGAAAATGCGGGAATCGGTGATTGGGTCGGCCCGGCGATCGGACCAGTAACCGCACCTCCCCGCCGCTCATACCGACGACGCTGTCGTTGGCCAGCTCAGCCAAACCAACCCCGCCGGTGGTGGAATTCCCGGGAATCCCCCCATCGTCTCGATCCGGGGCAGCCCAAGTCCATCGCTTGGCAACCGAAGTCCCGAGGACACGTTCCGGCGGGTCGGTTTGGGCGATCCTCCAGCCCGCTTGGTAACGCTGCTGACAGGGACGAGCTTCTCCTTGGCTCACCGGGCTGCGACGAAATATTTCCCCGGCGAAGGTCGAAACTTGCCTTCGATGACGGTTTAATGTCAGAAAGACCCCTCGACGTACGCCAAAGGCCGCCGATGCACGTTGAAGACCTCAAACGCTGGCACTGGATTGCCATCTCGCTGATCGTCGGCGTAGTGCTCAGCTCGATTTACGCCTCCGCCGCCGTCGAAGGCGGTCCCGGGGAGCGGCGCTCCATCGGCCCGGGCGAATTTCTTCGCAAGCTGAACCTCACGACGCGCGACAAGAACAACCAACCGGTGCCGCTGATCCGCAACATCCGTGTTTATCCCCCGGTCGAAGGCAAACAGGTGGTGACGCTGGAAGAGCTGGTCATCACGGTGGACCCGGCCACCAACGCCCGCAGCGGCGAATATCAACCCCGGCAGTTCGTCGCGGAAATCCCCTTCAGGCTGGCCATGCGACGCAATACCCCGGATTCCTGGACAATCCGCAACGAACTGGATCAGCGCAAGGTTTCATATCAATACGTCGCCTGGGCCAGCAAGCCCATGGTCTATGCCTTGGGTGTGGGAGGCTCTGTGCTGGTGATCGGCATCCTCTGGCCAACCCTGCTGAATTACCTGCAGGCCCGAGGCTACGGCCATGCCCCCCGATCCAGGGAAGAAACCGTCGATCTGCGAAAGGTCCGGCCCAGCCGGGAACCCCCCGCGCGCCCGGCAGTGGCCCACGGGCCCTCCGCCGCCGACCTCGCCCAGCTTGCGGCCGTCACCGCCCAGTATGAAAAGAAGGTGGCCGACATGCTGGCATCGGAGGCCGTCCCCGAAACCAAGCCAACGACCGGCCCCGTCCAGCCGGCGGCGCGGAAGTGGGATGCGGTGGCACCTGAGGAACCGAAAATCGTCGAACCCCCCAAGGAAGAGCATGAGTATTCCGGGGAATACTACCCCGTGGACCGGGGGGTCAAGCGGAAACGCGAATAAGCCGGCGACGGCTTGGCCCCATGGTGGGTGCCGTTGCCGCCGGCGGTTTTCTGTGCTGGTGTCCACAACAGTCGAATGTTCGGGCACGGCAGGTCGGCAGATTTCGTCGACGGCCGCTTACCCGTCGGGTCCAGCCGTTTGGTGATCATTCTCACAAAAATTCCCTTGACTTTGTTCGTGCGAAAATTCACAAGGTCCGGTAATATCTTCAGTTCATGTCGGACTGTACCGAACTTCCGGGCGCGGAACAGAACGGGTTGCGCGTCCGGGCGAGCCGCTTACCCCGATTGAAGGAGAACTACCGTGCTCCGTCGTCCGCGCTCCCGTCGTACTCTCTTCCGCGAACTTGAAACCCTCGAAACCCGGAGAATGCTCGCCGCGGCGGCGGCTTCGGTGTCGCTCCCGGGAGAGTTCACCAACCACGTTGAAGAAGACAAAGGCCTGATCCGCGTCTTCACCCCGAAATACCACGTGCTGGGGCACATCGACAGCTTTCTCACGGGCCGGCGGGGCGGCGACCGCGGCGCCATGGCCCGCGATTATCTGATCAGTCAGGCTGAGGCGCTGGGCGTCCGCCCGGTGGACATCGAGCAGGCCACGCTCGTGCACCGTGCCACCGAGACCGACACCGGCATCACCAACGTGATCTTCCGGCAGAAGCTCAACGGCATTCTTATCGAAAACACCCACATGGAAGTGAATTTCACCCGCTTCGGCGAGGTGATCAACGCCGGTGGAAACTTTATCCCTCTGGATACAGCGGC
>JAVQWE010000022.1:0-13914 GCA_033579175.1 Phycisphaerales bacterium
CGGACCGGTCACATTCAATGCAACCGCGGCGCGGGCGCTGCTGCGGGTGGGCACGGGGACGAACTCTGTCGTCACGATCAGTAACGACATCACCCTGTCTGCCGCCGCCGGCTCTTTCTCACATGCCAGTTCCGGGCAGGTGACAACGCTGGCGGGCCAGCTTTCCGGCGGGGCGGGTACGGCCACGTTCCGCGTGACCGGCACCACGGATGACTCCGGGGTGTTCATTCTTCCCAGCGCCAACCCCGGCCTGACGGTGGGAACCATCTCGATCTTCGAAGGGCAACTGGCACTGGGTCACCCCGGGGCCGTGGGTTCCGCCGGGACCATCGTCCTGAACACCACAACCAGCATTGCTGCCGGCTCACTGGGCGGACTGAGGCTGGATAACAGCATGACGCTCAGCCAGAACCTGCTGTTCTCCGATGCGAACGTGATCAACACCCAGGCCAACCATGGCACAGTGGCGGGTGTCATTTCCGGGGCGGGAGCATTCGCCAAGGCTGGCTCGGGAAAACTGTCGATCACTAACGCCGGCAATACACATACCGGCACGATTTTCCTCAACGCCGGCGAACTGAACGTCCGCGCGCCCGGCGTGATCGCCGCTGCCACGAATTCCCTGAATGTTGCGGCCGGCGCTACCTTGTCCGGAGACGGAACCATCAACCGCGCGGTGGTCGCGTCGGACGGGGCCATCATTGCCCCCGGCAACAGCCTGGGCACGCTTACGGCCGGGTCGGCCAGCCTCACTTCGACGAATCTCAATATCCAGATCAACGCCCCGTCGGCCGATGTATTCGCCGTCACCGGGACGCTGACGCTTGCCGGCAGCAGCACGCTGAACCTCAGCGGCACCCTCGCCACCGGCTCGTTCGACTTCATGACCTTCGGCTCGCTCGGCGGCAGCGGCAGTGTCACGCTGGGTGTCGCTCCCAACGGCTTCGGCTACATCATCGGTTCCGACACCGACAGCTACTTCGTGCAGGTGGGCACCGCCAATTACATCTGGGATACCGATCCCGCAACCGCCAGCCCGCAGGACGGTGGCGGAACCTGGTCCACCGGAAGCAACTTCTGGGAGAACTTCGGCGGCAGGAATTACGCCTGGCAGAATGACGCGGCCAACGCCGTTACGTTCGGCACAACCGGCGGGAGCGGGGCCACCGTCACCGTGGATGGCGCCAAGACCGTCAGGAGCCTCACGTTCGTCCAGAACTACACGCTCAACGGCGCTTCCATTTCCATCGCTGAGGGCATCACCGCCAACACGTCGGCAACCATCAACGCTCCGGTGGCGTTCCTGAGCGGCAATCATACCCACAGTGTGGCGGCAGGCGCGCAACTGACGATGGGACAGATCACCGGCGGCGCCGGTCTGAGTCTGACCAAGACGGGCCCCGGAGGCTTGCGTTTTGCCACCAGCACTCACACGGGCGGAATTAACGTTAACGCCGGTACGCTGATTGCCGACCGGTTGTCCAACGGCACGCTGTCGATCGCAGCCGGGGCAACCGCTCAGGTCACCGCAAAGGGCGCGCCCAATTCGCCCGGCGGAACGACGATCGTTCCCGAATTGAACCTCGCCGGCACGCCCGCCAGCCCCACCGCGGCTCTGGACCTGACGAACAACTCCTTTGTCATCGACTACCTCACGCTCGGCTCGCTGGAAACTGACACTCGCCAGCGGCTGTCGGCGGGACTGAGCAGCGGGCAAGGCATTCTTTCTTCGATGGCGTCTCTCGCACGAAGGCTGGGGTATGCCGACAACGCCGGTCTGGGGCTGACGGTGTTCAACGGGCAGGCCGTCGATTCCACGAGCCTGCTGATCATGTTTACCGTGACCGGCGACTCGAACCTGGATGGCGCCGCCGATCTGACCGACTTCGCGGCCCTGGGGAGCAACTTCAACCTCGCGGGGAACTGGCGAAAAGGCGACTTTAATTACGATGGCGCGGTGGATTTGGCGGATTTCTCGCTTCTGGCAGCGCAATTCAACCAGACTTTGCCCGCCGGACTGACTCGACCCAGCCCCGTTCCCGAGCCGTCTACGTTGGGGTTGTTGCTGGCCGCTGCAGGACTGGCGCGTCGGCGACGCCGCCGGGGCTGAATTGAGGTATCCCGGGTAGTGCTCTCCCCGGTGGCCTTTGCCAAAGAATGAGGAAAATGGCACCGGCGGCGGGCTCGCTACGACCTGCCGCGGGGATATCCTGCGGCCGGGGTGCATCGCCTTGATGGCGCGGGGCTGGCTTTCTGCAATGGCTTGCTCACGTGGCGACACAAGAGGGGGGGATGGTGCGCGCTGGAGGTGAGTCATGCCACGATCGCTTGGCCGGATCGGGTTGCTCGCGGCTCTTACCCTACTGTGGACCGACTTCGGATCAGCCGCCGAACGGCTTTTGCCGGCCGTGGCCGACAATACCCTCTTCAGCGAGATGCCCCCGGGTCAGACTCTGTCCAACGGCGCCGGCCCGCACGTGTTTGTGGGGCTGAACCGGTTCTTCCACGTCCGCCGAGGGCTGATGCGGTTTTCCCTGACGCCGGAAATTCCCTTCGGCTCGACGATCAACGCCGCCACATTGACGGTCAACATTTCTCAAGCGGCCGCCGCGGGGTTCACCCCGGTTTCCGTGCATCGTCTGCTGGCAAGCTGGGGCGAAGGAACGAGTAATTCCGGCACACCGGGCGGCTCTGGGGCGCCGGCGACACCGGGAGATGCCACGTGGCTGCACCGGTTTTTCGACACCGATTTCTGGCTCACCCCCGGGGGCGATTTTGCCCCGGGTGCCACCGCCACAGCAACTCCGTCGTCGCTCGGGGCTTTTTCGATTTCCGGTCTGGCCGGCGACGTGCAAACCTGGCTCGATCTGCCGGCCACCAATCACGGCTGGCTGCTCCGACTCAGCAGCGAGACGACATCGCAGACGGCCATCCGGCTCGATTCCCGGGAGAACCCCGTCGCCGGTCTTCGGCCGGCGCTGCGGGTTTCCTTCCGCGCCGGCGGGGACGCCAACGCCGATGACCTTGTAAACTTGAGCGATTTCGCAGTTCTGGCAGCGAATTTCAACCAGGGGCTGTTCGGGCCAGACAACGGGGATTTCAATCGCGATTCAATCGTTGATCTGGCCGATTTTGCAATTCTGGCCATCAACTTCAACCGGGATTTTTCGCGTGCGGCCGTGCCCGAGCCACGTCTGGGGGTCGTCGCGGGCGCGATCGTGCTGATCCGGAGTCTTCGGAAGAGGCGTTCTGGCGGCAAGCAACCTTCGGCTGAGGGACTCACCCGGAAGCCGGCAGCGTCGTCGGACGGTGGTGGCTGAGCCTACCGGAACTGCCGCCCGGGGGAAATCGTGAGCGTATCGTCGGGCGACGGGAGTCGTCCCAATTCTGGTTGACACGGGGGCTGTGAGCCGGCGGGCGATCAGACCTGCACCGGTCGACCGCCGACGGTCACCGGAACCCCTTGGGGCTGTGGACGGGGCACGTAACTGGGTTCGACCGCCAGCTTTAAGGGTCTGCGATGACCGGAAGGGGGCAGGCCTTCCTGATCGATGATCCTCTGAATCGCCATGATCCCCTCCAAGAGGGTTTCCGGCCGCGGGGGGCACCCCGGAACATACACATCCACGGGCATGAATTGATCGATCCCTTGGATTGTGGCATAGGCATCGAATACACCACCGGTTGAGGCACAAGCCCCCATGGAGATCACCCATTTCGGCTCCGCCATCTGCTGGTAGATGTGCTGAAGGACGGGCATCATCTTGATGGTTACACGCCCGGCGACGATCATCAGATCCGCTTGGCGGGGGGAAAAGCTCATTCGCTCCATGCCGAAGCGCGCCAGGTCATAGCGGGACGACGCCGTGGCCATCAACTCGATACCGCAGCAGGCCGTGGCAAAGGGCATGGGCCACAGCGAGTTGCGCCGTGCCCAATTCACCACCTTTTTCAGGTTGGTGAGCAGGATATTGTCAGGTAGTGCCGTCGGTTCAATCATCGAGAGCCCTGTCCAGCCGAATGATAGTGCGGATTCGCGATGGAGTCCACGCGGGGTGACGGTCAATTATGGTGGTGCCTGATGGGCGGTGGATTGGGAAGGTCTTGCCGCCAGGCGCGGCTTGGGGGTTTGCGGGCTGTCGGCCGGGGTCGGCTGCGTGGCAGGTGAGGGACCGATTCGAACATATTCCCGCCGGCGCAACTGGTACTTGTTCATCCACGTCCAATGGTCGCGTGCGGTGAACAGTTGCTGGTCGACACGGCGCCACGCCGGGCCCAGACGGGCGCGAAGGGGGTCGGCGAAGTTCACATCGCGGCGTCCGCGCTCCAGGCGCTCCCAGGTGATGATGCGCTGGACCGAGGGGTCAGCACGGGTGTCTGCGGCGATCAGAGTTGGTGATAAGCCGATGGTATAGCTGAAGTTACGATCGACGACGTTCCGCAGCCGCCGAAACTGCACGGGGGAGGGTTCGACCCCACCCAGCAGGCACAGGTAATATCGCATGGCGAAACTGCCGATCACGCCTCCCCCCGGCTCCGGGCCCCACATGCCGGTGTTGACGTAAACCCGTGTGCTGACCGGCTGATCGGGAGGCAATCGCTGGAGCTGTCGGGTGATTTTCCACAATTGCGGTTCACGACCGGCGATCATCGCCTGCGTCTGACGCAACACATCCAGCGTGAGTTGCTGATGACGAACCAGCGTCGGCTGGCTGTGGATGATGTCGCGCGCAATGCGATCGGTGGGCGGTTCGCTTCCTCCCCACACGCGAACAGCAAACTGCACCACGTTCACGGCCAGCAGGAGGGCGATGACTCCGCCGCGCAACGGGCGCGTCGGAAGCCGCAAAATCAGCGCGCACAGCGCGATGGCAAAGGCCGGCCAGAGCACCCCGAGGTAGCGGGGCATCCACACGTTATGCCAGCGTCTGCCGGCGGCACTGTCGAGCTGCCACCAGCGGGACATGCCTCCATACGCCACCATCAGCAGCAGAAAAATGCCCGTTGCCACCATCACCACCAGCACAGCCACCCCGGCTCGGCCGCGCCACGTGCGATCCGATGCGAAAAGGGCCCCGGCGGCGACCGCGACGATCACGCCCGTTACAACCCAGGAGCCACCCAACGGCCCGATCAGCGACCGGAGCATCGTCCACGGGCCGTAAAAAGGCTGAATCGACCGGCAATACGCGACAAACGCCGGTAATGCCAGCCAGGCGAGAATCCAGAAGGCGGCCAAGGCAAGCCAGCCCTTGGAGGTGCGACCGGCGGTTCCGGGGATTTCAGGGCTTGCGGTCAGATGGCTCGAGCGAGTCCTCCACGGCAACAGCCCCAGCACCGCGGCGCCGGTAAAGAACAGGCAGGCAGCGGTCAGAAGCTTCAAGGCACGGGGGTCAATGCCAGCGGCGACGGCCGGGGTGGGCCATTCCCAGCTCAACAGGAAGGCGGTGGCGGTGAATTTCAGGAGGTCCAGCGCGTTACGGTCACGATTATATAATTCGACCCAATTGATCCCGGAGGCGCCCCAGTTTTCCTCCACACGGCGGGCATAGTCGGTAAACAGCGTGAAATGCAGCCACGGTAAGGCCAAGATCAGCACGGCCCCGACGAGCAAGCCCGGCAGCGGCCACCAGCTCAAACCGTCGAGCTTTCCACGTATCCACGCAAACCAACGTGCCCGGTCGCTTGCCCAAGCTGTCGGGGTGGCTCTTAAAAGGGGGGAAACCACCGCCCACGGCAGCAGCAACACCGATAGCGATGTCGCCAAGACTGCTCGCAAACCGGTTGGATGTGTGAGGAAGATCACACAGAACACCCCGAACGCCACCAGACCCAACGCGTGGAATGCCACCATGGCTACACCGCTTCCCAGCCAGCACAGGAACCGGAAGCCCACTGGGGGTGTGGTGGACGGTTTTCCCACGGCATTCAGCCACCACAGCCCACAGCCCACATGTATCGTGGAGAACAGCCACAGGGGCATGTACATCTTTGCGTCGCGTGAGTAGCACAAAAGGTACGCCGAGCAGGCCGCAAATAAGGCCACCACCAGCGCCCCTGCTTGCCTCATCCCCAGTTGACGGGCCAGGAAGTACATCACCGGAGGCATGAAGCAGCCTGCAATGGCCACGGGCAGTCGCATGACGATCGGGGTCAATTCGAAGTGCTGCCCGATCCACCAGTACAGCAGATAATGCAGAGGCATGAACCCGTTGAACTGCAGGATGTCCAGCATCTCCCGAAACGAACCACACACGCGGGAGTAGGTGAATGCTTCATCACCCCACAGCGCGGGCTTGTCCAGCGAGATCAGGCGCAGGAAGACCCCCAGCAAGCTGATCAGCACCAGCAGCACCAGCGGCCGGCGGGTCAGCGACCAGAACTTCCCGGACCTCAAATCCCCACCCGGCGTGCTGAGGTCCGGCAACTCTGCATCCGCGGACCCGGCTTGGATTCCGCGGGGTGCCGGCGGGGATTCGTCCAGCGCGATCGGCATGATGGCATTCCAAAGCCCCGATTCGAAGTCTGCAATCAGGAATTTCCGACCCGTCGGGCGGTCAATCCCATCGGAATACGCCCTTCCCCCAGGCGTACACGTACGCAAGCAGCAGCAACGCGACGAAAATCAGAATCTCCACCAGAAGGACTGTGCCGAAGCCGGCGAAGGCAGGGTCGGTCGTGGCGGCGTACGGGCCGAAAATCGTCGCCCATGGGTAGAAGAAGACGATTTCGACGTCAATGACGAGAAACAGCATCGCCACGACGTAGAAGCGCACGTTGAATCGCTTGCGGGTATCTCCCACAGGAAGCATGCCACTTTCGTAGGTCTCGGCCTTGGCACTGCCCTGACGACTGGGGCCGATGATCAACGACGCGGCGACGTTCACCACCGCAAAGCCAATGGCAATCAATAGCAGGACCGCCACGGGTGCCCAGGCAACCCGCGGGTCGGGGAGTACGGACGAATTACCAAGCAACCACAGCGACTCAGCCATGTCCGCAGGATAGGCGATCCGGCCATGGCTGCCAAGCTCACGCTGATGACACAACGGGCGACTTGTGGTAACCGGAGGAACTGTGACAGCTTACGGCGGGGATCTTTCAACCGACCGGGAATCGGTCCAGGCACGGGCCCGGCAGAGTCTGGGCTCCAGCGGGGCGGCGATCTATCGCATGGTGGCGGCGGAGTTGCAGGATCGACGCGTGACAGGGGCAGTTCTGTACGACATCGGCTGTGGCGCGGGGCGGCTGGCGGATTACGTGCACCCGTTTGCGAGCCGGTATGTTGGGGTTGATCTGGTTGCCTACGAGGGATTCCCGCCCGGCCAGCAATTCATCCAGGCCGACCTTAACCAGGTCCCCTGGCCCCTGCCCGCCGCCGCGGCCGATGTCGTCACCAGCGTTGAGACGGTTGAACATCTGGAGAATCCCCGCTTGCACGTGCGGCAACTGGCCCGGCTGGTCCGGCCAGGGGGTCTTGTGATCGTCACGACACCCAACAATCTTTCCTGGCTGAGCATTCTCACCCTCATCCGCCGGGGTGTGTTCAACGCGTTTCAGGACAGTTGTTATCCGGCACATATCACCGCTCTGGTCGAAACTGATCTGCTGCGGATCGCGCAAGAAGTCGGGCTGCATGACATGCGCCTGCGCTACAGCAACGAAGGCAGGATTCCCCTTACCGCGCGCCATTGGCCGCGGGTCTTCAAAGGCAGGCGCTTCAGTGACAACCTGCTGCTCAGCGCCGTTCGCCCGACCATCAACCCGGCGGCGGAATCGGAACGGCGCTGATCACGGGCTTGATCATGCTCGGTCGGATCGGAGCCTGCGGCCGCAGGTGATCAACGCCCCAGACACCGCCATCCGAAGGTTGCCATCCGTCTGATTGCCCGCTGTGGATCGCGGGTGGCAAGGAAGCTGGTCGCTTCCCAGTGCGAGCGTGGCGTCTTGGAGTCCGGGTTCAGCAGCTCGGGACGAGTGAGTCGGCGCGCGAGGCGAAACACGCGAAATCCGCAGCTCTCCAGCAGGTCGGTCACGTCCGTGGGATAGGCGCGGTGTTCCTCGAAGATGCAGTCCCGAAGTCGGCCGGATTCCAGCAGCCTCTGTGCCCCCGCCAGGACCTGCCGCTCGAAACCTTCGACGTCGAGCTTCAGGATTCCCACCTTCCGCCCAGCCGGCAGCAGGGAATCCAGCGTCTTGACTTGCACGGGGATCGACTCGGCACCAACGGCCGCGGAGGAGAGCGTCGATTCGCCCCGGTGCCTTGCGAAGTCATCGGGGATAACCAGCGGTAACTCGCCGGCTGCGGCTCCCAGAGCCGTGCAATGGGCGCGGAGGACCGCCCGCACCCCTTGCGCCCGCAGGGATTCAAGGTTAGCCACCAGCTCCCGATAGAGGATTGGATGCGGTTCGAAGCACTCCACTTCGCCGGCGCGTTCTGCCAGGGCGGCGGTCATACAGCCGACATTGGCGCCTACATCCAAGGCCAGATCATCCGGATCGGTCAGGCGCCAGAGCGTTTCGGTTACCACCAGGTCATAAACTCCCAGGGTCAGCACCGCCGAGCCGATGTTGTCGCGGGAATTTACGTTGATCACCCTGCCCCAGGGCAGGCGCGCCGGAACCAGACCGGCAGAACGGTCCTGTTGGCGAATCGTTCGCCAGCGCCGCAGGATTTGCGAGGGTCGGAAGACGTATTCGGCCTTGAGGATCAATCCGCCGCACCGATCTGAAAGTTCACTCGACCGTTACGCTCTTGGCCAGGTTCCGTGGTTTGTCCACATTGCACCCGCGCGCCACGGCCGCATGATAGGCCATCAGTTGCAGGGGCACGACCGACAGAATCGGTTGCAGCGGCTCCTGAGCGTCGGGGATGTAGATCACGTGGTCGCTGTAGCGGCTGATCTGCGTATCTCCCTCGGTGGCCACCGCGATGATTTCCCCCCCGCGGGCGCGCACTTCTTCGATGTTGCTGATGACCTTGTCGTACTGGCTGCCGCGCGTGGCGATGAAAACCACCGGCATCCCGGGGTTGATCAGCGCGATCGGACCGTGCTTCATTTCCGCCGCCGGCATGCCCTCGGCGTGGATGTAACTGATTTCCTTCAGCTTCAGCGCCCCCTCCAGCGCGATGGGGTAATGATACCCCCGTCCGAGGAACAGCCAGTTCTCGCGGTCGCAAAAGCGGTTGGCGATGGCTTTGATGTGCTCGCTCTGCTCCAGAACCCGATTCAATTGAGACGGAATCTCAACAAGCCCGTCGATGAGTCGGGAACACTGCGACTGGCTCATGAATTTCCGCCGACCGATGAAGAGGCTCAGCATCGTCAGCACCACCAGTTGACAGGTGAAGGCTTTCGTGCTGGCCACACCGATTTCCGGGCCGGCGTGGAGATACACCCCGGCATCGGTTTCCCGGGCAATCGTGGAGCCGACCACATTCACGATGCCCAGAGCCAGCGCGCCTTTCTCCTTGGCTTCGCGCAGCGCCGCCAGGGTGTCGGCCGTTTCGCCTGACTGGCTGATCGCGATGACGACGGTGTTTTCCTCGACGATGGGGTTGCGGTAGCGGAACTCGCTGGCATAGGCAGCCTCGGCCACCACTTTGGCAAGGTCTTCCAGCAGATAATCGCCGACCAGTCCGCTGTGCCAGGCCGTGCCCTGCGCGGTGAGGATGATCCGTCTGGCCCGCACCAGGTCGCGTGCGTGGTTGGCGATGCCCCCCAGGACGATCCGGCTCTCCCTCGCCTCCACGCGGCCGCGCATGCAGTTGCGGATGGCTGCCGGCTGCTCGAAGATTTCCTTGAGCATGTAATGCTCGTAATCACCCAGCTCGTATTCTTCGATCGTGTTTTCCAGTTGCGTGATTGTGGGGGTGATCTCGATGTCATCGATGGTGGTGGTGCGGAAGCTGTCGGGCTTCAGCACAGCCATCTCGTTATCACTGAGGTAGATGACCCGGGACGTGTGTTCGACGATCGCGGATGCGTCGGAAGCGACAATGTACTCATCGTCTCCCACGCCGATGATCATCGGCGACCCCTTGCGAGCGACAACCAGCGTATCCGGTTCCTCGCGGCACAGCACTGCAATCCCGTAGGTTCCTTCCACTTCATGCAGCGCCAGCTGCACCGCCCGGGCCAGCAGCGAATTCGCGCCGTTGCCCGCTTTGGCGGCCAGCTCGCAGTACACGTGACCGATCAGCACCGCCAGCACCTCGGTGTCGGTCTGGGATTGGAACACGTGCCCTTTGTCGGTGAGGAATTGTTTGAGCGCCGCGTAATTCTCGATAATCCCGTTATGAACCAGGGCAATCCGACCGGAGTCGTCGGCATGGGGATGAGCGTTGGATTCGGTCACCTGCCCGTGAGTCGCCCAGCGCGTATGGGCCATTCCGATCTTACTGGGCGGCAGCGGAGCCCGGGTTTCGATGGTGTGTTCCAGTACGCTGATGCGCCCCACCGCCCGTCGGATGTGCAGCGTCGCGCGATCGTCGATCACGCAGATCCCCGCCGAGTCATATCCACGGTACTCCAGGCGCTTCAACCCCTCGATCAGCACCGGTTGCGCCAGCTTGCGGCCGACGTATGCAACAATTCCACACATGTTCTGTTCTTCCTTCGCCGGGTTATCGGACGGCGCAGACGTGGTCGCGACCGCTGGAAACGAGTGTATCTCAGCCCGGTGCGCACACAACAGCATCATCGGCTGAAGCGCAAGTTGCACCGCGTTGTCAGCGGCGGATTTCATAATCTTCCGGCTGTCATGCCCGAGGGATTCGGAATACTATAACCCGGTGGACCTCTTTGCTGACACCCGACGACGAAATCGCGATCGCGTCGCGCCACTGGCGGTGCGAATGCGCCCCCGCTCCCTCGAGGAATTCGTCGGGCAGCAGCATTTCCTGGGGCCGGGAAAGCTGTTGCGGCGGATGCTGGATGCCGACCGACTGGTCTCGATTCTCTTCTACGGCCCGCCGGGCACCGGCAAAACGACGCTCGCCCAGCTCATCGCCACTCACACGCGCAGTCATTTTGAGGAACTGAACGCAGCCAGTGCCGGCGTGAAAGAGGTTCGCGCCGTGCTGGATGCCGCCCGCCAGCGCGTCGCCGCGGGAGGAACGCGCACAGTCCTGTTCCTCGATGAGATCCACCGCTTCAACCGCGCGCAGCAGGATGTCTTACTGAACGACGTGGAGGCGGGGTTGATCATCCTGATTGGCGCCACCACCGAAAACCCGTTCTTCGCCGTCAACAGCGCGCTGGTCAGCCGCAGCCAGATTTTTCAGTTCGCCGCTCTCAGTGAGGAAGAGATCAGAACGCTGGTGCTGCGCGCCATCCGCGACGAAGAACGTGGCTTTGGCAAGCTGAACATTACCATCGACGATGACGCACTGCAGTTCCTGGCTGTCACCAGCGACGGCGATGCCCGCAGAGCACTCACCGCCGTCGAAATTGCCGTGCTCAGCTCCATTGGCGATCTTCCGGAGCCAAACCTGCAGGAAGCCGGCCGCCCGCAAGGGACCGCCGGCGCAACCCTCAACCCCTCCAACCCGCCCACGCTCGGCCAGGTGGCGCCTTCGCTCCGAATCACCCTCGACATCGCCCAGCAATCCATGCAGCGGAAGGCAATCGTCTACGATCCGACCGGCGACGACCATTTCGACGCCGCCAGCGCCCTGATCAAGGCCATGCGAGGGTCCGACCCGGACGCGGCCGTCTACTGGCTGGCCCGGATGCTCCAAGCCGGGGAAGACCCACGATTTATTGCTCGAAGAATTGCAATTTTTGCCAGTGAAGACATCGGAAACGCTGATCCGCAGGCGCTGACGGTGGCGGCGTCGGCGCAGGCGGTGACCGAACGCATCGGAATGCCCGAATGTGAGCTAACTTTAGGTCAGGCCGTGATTTACATGGCGACCGCCCCCAAAAGCAACGCCTGCGCCGCGGCAATCTGGGCAGCCTCGGAAGACGTTCGCGAGGGTCGTACCCTGCCCGTTCCCAAGCATTTGCGGGATGCCAGTTATCCCGGAGCGAAAAGGCTTGGTCACGGGACCGGATATCGCTATCCTCACCAGTACGCCGATAGTCTTATAGAACAAGACTATCTGGGTGTGGATAAGGCGTATTATTCTCCGACGGATCGGGGTTTCGAGGCGACCATCCGACAACGCCTCGAACAATGGAGGAAAACGCTCCGCGAACGCACGAACCCGCAGCGGACGGGTGAAGGCTGATCTCACCCTTGAAGTTTCCAGCCGCTCAGGTCCGGGCACATCGCCCATTCGCGAAGCGTGATGCCCAAAACGAGGAATCAACCATGCTGTCCGGTCAGGCGGGGCGCAAGGCCTTGGTGCGCCAGCAGTTACGCGAAACGTTGGCCCGGCTCACGCCTCAACAGATTCATGAAAAGAGCATAGCCGCCTGCGGTCTACTGGGGCGCAGCCCCGAATTTACCGCCGCCCGGTGCGTCATGCTGTACCTCTCCATGCCGCAGGAAGTGGATACCGCGCCTCTGGCGTTGCGTGCCTGGCAGCAGGGGAAGAGCGTGTGCGTCCCCAAGGTGAGCTGGGAGGGCAAACGAATGTCCCCCGTCGAAATCACCAGCCTGCAAACCGGCTTCACCACCAGCGGCCCGGGGGTGCGCGAGCCCATCAGCGGCAAACCTGTGCCGGTCGGGGAGATTGATCTGGTGATCGTCCCGGGTCTGGGCTTCACCCCCACAGGCTACCGCATCGGCCGAGGGATGGGTTTCTATGACCGGTTTCTGGCGCAAGGCGATTTCATTGGGATTACCTGTGGTCTGGGATTCGAAGAGCAGGTGGTTGATGAACTACCCATCCTTGACCACGACATGCCACTGAGTATGCTCGCAACCGACCGCGAGATACGCCGTTTCACAATCAGTTGCATCGAGCGTTAGACGCCCGGCGCAGCGGCTCCAACGGCGGGCCTGTTGCACGACCCCGCCGTGGGTCACCTGCTGCCAGCCGAACTCGGAGAACAGGGAGGTTCTCATGTCCCGCCGAACCAATCACTTCAGCCAGGGTCTGGTTGTCGCACTGGTGGCACTTTGTGTGGTCGCCGTGGTGGCCTACCTCAGCCGTCCGCAACGGACGCCGGCCCCGACCGCCTCTGAAACTTCGCCATCGAAGACTGAGCGTGTCGTCGATACCCAATCCACCCCGGATCAAGCCGTCCTGACAACCGAAACTCCCGGAGGCTCAACCAACGGTCCGGCACCTGGACCGGCCGGCTCGTCAGGCCGGGCAGGGGCGCTCTCCGATCGCCAACCAGCTTCTGACATGCCGGCGGCGGCAGGGAGAGCAAGTGGTGCCGGTCTGGCATCAGCCGGGACCCGATCAGATCCTGCACCTGCCACGCGCCCGCTCAGCCAAGGTTGGGAGAAGCTGGTTCCCGATGAATCCGCAAAACCGTTGCTGATCCCGCTGGCGAATGTCTCGCGCGACGATGCGCAGAAACACCTGGAATCCGGCGACCTGCTGCAGGCGCGAGCGGCCCTCAACGCGCAGCTTCTGGCCAGCCCCAGCCCGGAGGTCAAGGCGAAACTGGCTGAGTTGAACCGTCAAATCGTGTTCTCCACCCGCCGGTTCCCCGATGATCCGTTCGGCGGAACGTATGCGGTGCAGAATGGCGATTCTCTGCAGAAGATTGCCCGCGCTCACGGGGTAACCTGGGAACTGCTCTGCCGGCTCAATGACATTTCCGACCCGCGGAAACTCCGTGCCGGACGGGCCATCAAGATCATCAATGGTCCGTTTCATGCGGTGGTTCACAAGAGTCGCTTCGAAATGGACATCTGGCTCGGCGAGCCCGAAAGCGCCCAATCGATGTATGTGACCACGTTTCGTGTCGGCCTTGGCAAAGACAGTTCGACTCCCACGGGCACGTGTCT
>JAVQWE010000023.1:0-13791 GCA_033579175.1 Phycisphaerales bacterium
CTTCGGGCATGGCCGAGGGGTTTGTATCGGAGTCGCTGGGGCCGAAATAGCCCAGCGTGGTGTTGCCAGCGCCGTCGCCGGTGACGATGATCGAGCCATCGACGATGCTGGTGCCGCGGATGTCGATGTTGCCTGCCACAACAACCCCTACGAGCGTGCTGGGTGCGGCAGCGGGATTGGTGAACGAACCCATTTCGATATTGACCTGCGGGGAAACGATGGTGGCGGTCTGATCGACCTGGTTGTTGAACAGCGTGGCTCCGGTGAATTCCCAGGAGTTGGCAAAGTGTGTGTACGCGGTCGCGTAATTCCCCGCAATGGGGCCACGGAAGGTACAGTTGTTAAATCGGAGGTTGTTCCCTTTCTGCGAGCCCTGCGTGATCATTTGCCCGCTGGAGGGTGTGCCGGAGGAGATCAGGACTTTGTCGGCGGTGAAGGTGGAGTCGCCGGAAATGCGGCGTTTGGCCCAGTTCATGCCTTCGCTGGGACTGGTCGTGACCGCGTTCGATGAGGTCGTGATATTGCGTTCGCCTTCAACAAAGGTTACGCCCTCAAAGACGCAGTTGTCGAACAGCGCGTTTAACCCCTTGGGAATGATGCAGTTGCGGATGGTCATGTTCTGGAACTTGGGTCGGCGATAGGTTGCCTGATAGCTCAGCGACCCCAGGGGGGTTCGTTCGGTGACTGTGCCTCCGTTGGCATGGCTGGGCGAGAGTGTGGTGTTGGCGATCAGCGTCGAACTGACGATCGGTGTGCCCCCTGCCGTGCCGCTGCGGGCCTTGAACCCGTCGGCACACTGCTCGAAGTTGGCCGGGGAGAGGTCGAAGATATCGGCTGCCGTCGCGCCGAATCGCACAGGCGTCAGATAAGGATTCAGGGGATTGATCGGACCCTGAACCATGTCCTGAATCACCTTGCCCTGCGAGGCGAGATTGGCCGTCCAGGCGTCGGCGGTGGCGGCGATGACGATCTGCCCCTCGACCTTGGCGTAAGCGTCACGATTGTCAATGATGCCGTCCTGGTAACCGGCCCGCAGCGGCTCGCCGGCGTACAACGGACCTCCCAGCGAGTCGATCGCGGTGAACAGATTTGCGTCATAGAGCTGCCCGGTTGCAGGGTTCGTGAACTCGGCCAGAGAGATGGCCTGATCTCCATTGGCATCGAAGCGATGGAGGAACAGGTCATAATCATCGACATACCCGTCGGCGTTGTGGTCATTGAAGCCGTTGGCAACGGCCAGTGGATACTCAACCGGATCGTTAATGCTCACGCGGTTGTCGTAGCCAATGTGGTGAGCCTTGAGGAAGGCGTGCCACTGATCAATCCGGCTGGTGAGCGTGGCATCGAGGTGGCGGAAATCTGTCAACTGCAGCAACGGGGGAAATTTGCTGGCCGTGGCCATCGCCACAGGGCCTTCGACGATCGTGTTGCGTCCGATCTGGATCGGCACCTTGCCGACGACGGCGAACTTGACTTTCTTGTCGATCTTGAAATCCATCGAGACGGATCGTGTGGAGTTGCGATACGTACCCGTGGAGGTGACGCGAAGGTATCGCTGGTCCAGCGGATCGCCCGGATACAACGGATGCTGCTGGATTCTCAGCCGGAAGGTGGCGTTGGAATCATCGACGCGGATGGCTGCGGAATCGATCGTGTTGCCGTTCACCGTCAAGACCCGCTCGGCGGGGGTGTTCAGGTTCTGAAAATCGCTCTGAATCCTGCTGACCAGCGTCGGCCACAGCGCAGCGGCGTGGGAAGCGGTGATATTGCCGACGGTGGTTTTGGGTCTGTCCATCTTCACAAACCGGTATTGCATCCACCGCAGACCGCTTTCGGCAGCGGCGCGAGCCCGATCGAGATCGGAAAGATTGTGAGCCGACTGCACGTTCAAGGTGGCCTGGGTGTACATGGCCAGCGCCAGGGTGACGAAGATGGTCAGAAACATCATCGCCAGGACGGCGGCGGCGCCGCGACGGCGCGTGAATGGGCGGTTACTGAGCATCATTTGAACTTCACCTCCTCCGCGCCCGCCGGCCGATCAGGTCCGGCGGGGCACGGCGCGTCCGAAACAGCCATCAGCGGTCCATACAGATCCACGAGCGCTGATACACCTCTTCCGCTGGCGAAGATGGAGTTGCCCGATACATCACCCGCACCCGCACCCGCAGTGCACCGGTGTAGGTGGAAGCGGGGATCGAAGGATTGGAGTCGTTGTGGTTGCTGGAAAGCTGGTTGGGCCAGACCGGCCGAACCGTGATCACCTGGCTGTACTGGCTCATCGCGGTGATGGGCTGGCGATTGGCGTCGATGGGGGGGCTGGCTGTGAAGTTATTGAAATCGTCCAGGTCGTCGAAGGTGGCCAGACTCTCGCCAGACTCCGGGCCGTGGACGGCGTGGGATCGTTGCGGATCGAAGAACGCCAGCGACCCCATCGCTTCCTGAACGTTATTGGCCAGCGCCATGGCCACGGTCGAGCGCTGGCTGTGAAGGTTTTGACGCGCGCAAGTAGCGAATAACGTCAGAGCCGCGAGGATGCCCGTGCCTACAATCACGGTGGCGAGGCCGGCCTCAATCAACGTAAAGCCTTTTGCGCCGGAGTATCGACCGCGGCGGAGTTTCATGCCCCAGACTTCCGATACATCGCCGCGGCGGTCAATTGACGCTTTTTTCCAAGGGACGCAGGCCGTGCAAACCTCCCCATGAGCCCTGCAGCCGAGAGTATCCTGAAGGCTCGTGCCCGGGAAAGCGTTTATTCCGAACCGGGGGGCGCACGTCGAACTTCCGGGCAAGTCTCTGAGTTTTCCGCGCATTCGGCCCCGGGGGGTGCGCCCGGCTTGGGTCCGACGGATGGGCGAGGTCCGATAAAAAACCCGCGGCCGTCAGGCCGCGGGGAGGAGGTCAGACACAAGGTCTGTAATCCGGTGTCGAGGGTGTTACGGCGGAGTTGGCGATTACTTTTCCTCAGGTCGAATGAACACAAACCGCTTGCCAACCCGGCTGGTCACGTGCATTCGCACGCCCTTGGAAAGGTCCTGCTGAGCAAGGGCTTCCAGCGCCGAATCGACGTTCGTTACGCGGATATCCCCGATCCGGGTGATCAGATCGCCCGGTCTCACGCCGTCCCGGAACGCCGCGCTGTTGCGGTTTACGTCAACCACCAGCGCGCCTTCGCCGTCGCTCAGGCCATATTGCTCCAGTTGACGCGGCGTCGGATCGACCAGCCGCAGACCCAGCTTCTCCGCGGTGACGCGCTGATCGCCGGAGCCATCCTGCCGGCTGCCGGCGCCCGGCACGGCCGCGAGGTTGTCGGGCTGCTCACCCACGGTGATTTCGACATCCTGTTCCTTTCCATCGCGGAAGATCCGCAGCTTCACCTTGGTCCCGGGGGGTGTGGTGGCGATGATGTTCCGCAGGGTGGACATGTCATCGGTGGGCTTGCCATCGATGGCGATGACAATATCCCCATCCCGCAGCTTGCCTTCGGCCGGCCCCTGACGGACTTCGCTGATCAGCACGCCCTTGTTGCCCTTGAAGCCATAGGTGGCCTCGATTCCGGGCATGGCGCTGATATTCTGAATTCCCACCCCCAGCCAGCCGCGAATGACGCGCCCGCTCTTGCGGAGCTGGTCATACACAAATCGGGCCTGGTTGGAGGGGATTGAGAACCCCACGCCTTGGAAGCCGCCTGTCCGTGAGAGGATTGCAGTGTTGATTCCTACCACTTCACCGCGCACATTCACCAGCGGCCCGCCGGAGTTCCCGGGGTTGATCGGGCAGTCTACCTGAATGAAGTTCTCATATCCCTGCAGATCGGCGCGGTTCAGAATCCCCACGTTGTTGCGATTGAGCGCGCTGACGATGCCGTGAGTCATTGAGCCGACGTAGCCGAACGGTGCGCCGAAGGCCATCACAATGTCGCCCTTTTCCAGCTTGTCGCTGTCGCCCCAGGGCGCGGCAATGAGGTTGTCGGCCTCGATGCGGATCACCGCCAGATCGGTCTTCGGATCGGCGCCGACCAGTTTGGCCCGCTTGATCTCACGGCCGTCGTGGAGCGTCACGGTGATCTGATCGGCACCTCCGGCAACGTGATTGTTGGTGATGATGAATCCGCTGGAGCCATCGGTTTCCATGATCACGCCCGACCCCTGACCGGTCTGATCGAATCCGCCACCGTCGAAACCGGGAATATCCGGTTCCCCGTCGCCATCCCGGTCGGGGAAGAAACGCCGAAGGGTTTCGTCGTCCAACGGGAACATTCGCCGCAGGTCGCCGGAACTGGCGGTACGCGGCGCTGTCTTCTTCACCTCGATCAGCACGACGGAAGGCTCAATGGCTTTGCTGACACCCTTGTAGATCCCCGCCAGATCTTCCGCACGTGACAACTGTTCCCGGCTGAGCTGCACCTGCTCCAAGGCCCGGGCGTACCGGACGTTCTCCACCAGTCCACTGCCCAGATGCCAACCGGCGGCGCCGACAGCACCGAGGGTCAGCACGGTCAGAAACTGCTTCCAGCGTGTCATGGATGTTTCTCCTGATTGCGATGCGCCTTCTGATCCTGCCGCCACCGCGAAAACGGCTCGCTCTCGGTCGGCGGCATCTCGTATTCGTGCTCGCGGGCCGGATAGCGTCCGGCACACACCTCATCTACGTATCGGCCGATCAATTGTTTCAGCAATGAGGCGGCCTCGCCCAGCTGAGGCACGAACTTAGGCTGGGAGGGAGTGAGCCGCAACAGGTCATGGGTGACGACCACGTGCGCGTGGCAGGCCGGCCCCGCGCCACAGCCGATCACCGGGATCGACGTTTCCGACACCACGGCTTCCGATACCACGGCCGGCACCGCCTCCAGAAGAATCGCCGATGCCCCGTGATCCTCCATGCGACGGGCGAGAGTGACGATATCGGCGGCGGCGCGGGCAGTCCTGCCCTGCGAGCGATACCCTCCCAGCACGCCCACGCTCTGGGGGCGCAGCCCAAGGTGGGCAACGACCGCAACTCCTGCATCGGCAAGCACTTGCACCAATTGGGCATGACCTGCCGATACCTCCATTTTCACGCAATCGCACCCGGAAAGTTGCACCATCCGGATGACATTGCCCACGGCCTGTTCGGTCGAGGCGTGGAAACTGCCAAAGGGCATATCACCCATCACCAGCGCCGAAGGTGCCCCGCGGCGCACCCCCGCCGTAAGTTCAATCAGGAACGGAAGTTGCATCGGAAGGGTCGATTCATGCCCCAGAATCACGCTCGCGGCAGAATCCCCCACCAGCAGCATGGGTACCCGGGCCTCTTCCATCAGGCGGGCCATGGTGTAGTCGTAACACGTGAGCATCGGGACTTTCACTCCCGAAGCGCGGGCTGCCCGCAGATCGTGCAGGGAAAAACGACGGACTTCGGCCCGACTCATCCACCGGATTGTAGCGGAGAAGCCGCGTGCAAATGAAATTCAGGCGGGTAGGCTCGCGAAGGTCATGCCTGCGTTCCCTTGCTGTTCTGGCCTCAGCGGTTCGCAACAGGGCCAAGCGCCTCATCGTGGCAGTTGGAGCGGCGACTCTTCTGTCCCTTCCCGGCCGGAGTGCCGTTTCGGCTGCCGGTTTCTTTCAGAGCGTCTGGGGAACTTTCGACGCTCCGATCGGACGCTGCGATGGTTGGGCTGGTTGCTGATGGTGATGACAGCCGGTGGGAAGGTGGCTGGGTCGGCGGATTCGATCCTCCCGGGGGATTTCGTGGAGTCGGCCGAAATCATGGTCCAAACCGGGCTGGGGCAGGTTAACCGGTTCACCCCGCAGGCCGGTGAACCGGCGCGGCTGGCGGTGGCCGTTACGAATGTCCCGCCGGCTCCGTGGCATGTGCAGGCCAAATGCCGACTCTCGCAACCTGTGCGCGCCGGAGATGTCCTCTTGCTCTCCCTCGACTTGCAGGCCGAAGAGGCCGACCCGGCGACCGGCGAAGCGGCCGTGCAAATCTGCCTCCAACAGGCACAAGAGCCATTCCGGGTGGAAGCCGAGGCCGTCGTAATCGCCAGCCCGAATTGGACCAGGCACGTAATCCCCTTGCGAACGCAGAGAGCATACCCCGCCGACGGACTCCAAGTAGCGTTGAATTTCGGCGTGTGCCGGCAACGAGTGCTTCTCAGGCACGTGTCGGCACGCAACCTGGGTCCGCGAAAGTCGATTGCCGGGCTGCGTCATCCACCGATCACCTATGCCGGCCGCGAAACCAACGCTCCCTGGCGGAAGCCTGCGGCCGAGAGAATTGAGCGGTTCCGGAAGGGAAATCTCACCCTGCAGGTGCGGGATGCCCGTGGTCAACCTGTCGCCGGGGCGCAAGTGACCTTACGCCTGCGGCGACATGCGTTCGCGTTCGGCACGGCGGTGACGGCGGCGCGATTGCTCGGCGAAAGTGAGGACGATCACCGCTATCGCCAGGTGCTCCTGAAGTATTTCAACACCGCCGTGTTCGAAAATGACATGAAGTGGCCGATGTGGGAGCATCCGGACGCTCAGCGTCGCCTGTCCCATCGCCGGAGTACTCTCGCCGCCGCGAAATGGCTGCGAGACCACGGGTTTGCCATCCGCGGGCATTGCCTGCTGTGGCCTGAGCTGAGCCGTCTGCCGGCCGATGTGGCGGAATTGGCGCGCCGAGGGGATGCTGTGGCATTACGCGGGCGGATTGACAACCACATACGCGGCATCGTCGGGCAGTTCACCGGAATCGTCGATGAGTGGGACGTGGTGAACGAGCCACTGTCCCATCAGGCGCTGCAGCAGGTGCTTGGCGCCGACGCCCTCGCCGACTGGTTCCGCACCGCCCGCGCCGCAGACCCGCATGCCCGCCTTTTTCTCAATGACTTTGCCCTTCTGAGCTACGGTGCCCTCAACAGCGGGAAAATCGAACGGCTGTACCAAACGTTGTGCGCCCTTCGAGAGTCGGGCGCGCCCATCGACGCCATCGGCGAACAGGGGCACTTTGCGGATATTCCCGTCAGCCCCCCGCGGATGATTGAACTCCTCAACCGCTTTGCCGACATCGGCTTGCCCATCCGCATCACGGAATTTGACATCGCCGCGGAGGACCAGCAGTTGCAGGCCGATTACCTGCGCGACTTCTTCACGGCCGCGTTCAGTCATCCGTCCGTCGATGGGATCGTCCTGTGGGGGTTCTTCCAGAAGAACCACTGGAAGCCGCAGGCGGCATTGTGGGATGCCCGATGGAACCTCCGCCCGGTCGGAGAGGCATTTGTTGAGCTGGTCGGCCGTCAGTGGACAACCGCGGTCGCCGGCCAGACCGATGCATCAGGAAGATTCGAGTTCCGGGGCTTCAAGGGGGCCTACGAGGGGACCGTTTCGGCGGGCACGGCAACGGTTCGGATTGCGCCTGTGCTGCCCGGCTCCGGGGTGCTGGAAGTCAGACTCCCGGAGTAAGAATCCGGCCAGTCGGGTCGGCGCAGGCGGAATAACCATCATAACCACGCGTTGTCTGACGTCCGAATTGGCTTCCCGCCCGTCACGTCGCTGAATTCGTGCCATACTCCCAACGCGCGATCCATGCGCAGTCTCGCCGGAGAGGAAGATCGGTCATGTCTACTGCGAAGATGCTGGCGCTGGCGGCGGCCCTGAGCGTGGCGCCGCTGGCAAAGGGGGAACTGATTCATCACTGGAAACTCGACGAAAGCTCGGGGACGACTGCGCTGAACAGCATCGGGGGGATCAACGGGGTTCTGGGTGGAGCCAGCGCCTGGGCCGCGGGCAGACTGGGCAATGGCTTTAAGACCTCCGGAAGCACGTTGGGCTACGTGAACAACGGCAACGTGCCACTGACAAACACGTTTTCGCTGTCCTTCTGGGTGAAGCCTGAGGATGTCACCTTGGACTGGCGCAACATGGTCTCCAAGCACGATGGCCCCGACGGTTCGCGCTCGTTCTGGGTGGGTCAGAAGGACACCGACGGCTACATGCGCTTCGGTCTGTATTTCAATGGCACCACCGAAACCCCCCTGGACACTTCCGCTGCGGTCATCGCCAGCGGGCAATGGTCCCTGGTGACAGCGATGTGGGATGAATCGAGCAAGGTGCAATCGCTCTATGTCAACGGCCAGCTTGCCGCCAGCGCCGTGCGCAGCGGCCAGAGCTTTGCGTTCCCGCGGTCGTCCAATCTGCTGTTCTCCACCAACAACATGAACAGCGGCACGGTGGTGGGGGTTGGCTCGTGGGCGCGATTCCCCGGAACCCTCGATGACGTGGCGATCTGGAATTCGATCCTCACGCCCGGCCAGATCAAGGCCATGGCCTCTGCGCCGGCCGTCGACGGGATTGCTCATTACCACGCGGGGAACTTCCGGACGCTCTTTGCCGCGCATGACACAAACTTCGCCTTCGAAATCGGCACCAAGCGCTGGACGCGCGTGACTGGCCTCGGCGGGGCTGAAGGGAGCATCGCCACCGTCCCCAACGGGCACACCATCCAGTTCACCTCTGCTGGCACGGGGGTGGCTGCCCTGAGCCGGGTGAGTCTGACGGCCGACCCGACCCATCCGAACCTTGCGACCGGCGGCAAGGTGGACATCTTCGATCATCCCTCAGGGCGGATCAGTGAAGTTGATCCTCTGATCAGCAATGAATCCATCGGGTCGGCGAACTTCCGCCCCTTCCAGACCTCCCCCGGTGACATCTACGCGATGCTCTGGCTGACCGATCTGGTCGGCAGTGACGACCGCAGCCTGTTGCGCGCGGAGCTTGCCGCGGTCGGCGGTGGCACCTACGACCTGCTGAGCAGCTCAGACCCGGCGTGGGCACAGCTTCAGGCGAATCATGCCGGGTTTGACACGCTGATCCGCTTTAACAACGTGGAAATCGGGGGGGCTTTCAATTGGGACTTTGCCTCTCGAACGGATGTCCGGATCGATCAGATCGCCATCGTCACCACCGGCGCGCCGGTGCCCGAGCCGTCTGGAATTCTCGTCCTCGCCGCCGTCGGCGCCCTGCTGCGGAGGAGTCGGCGATGAAACCTCCGCGGGCCTTCACGCTGGTGGAACTGCTGGTGACCATCGGGGTGATCGGCCTGCTGGTGGCGATCCTCTTGCCGACGATCGGGCGCGCCCGTCGGTCGGCCGACAGCAGTGCGTGCCTGTCCAATCTGCGCGGCTGGTCACAGGCCTTTTCGATGTACCACACAGATCACCGTGGGCGATACCCCATCGACTGGGGCAACCATCCTCCAGCGGGTTCGGGGCAGGGCACCTGGATGCGGGTGATGAGCCAGTACTACCAGAATCTGGACCGGTTCCGGCTCTGCCCGTCGGCCGACCAGCCACTTGGCAGCTTCGGCTCACCGACGTTTGCGGCCTGGGGGCCGATTCCCGCGTCGCAGGGATTCTTGTTTGATCCGAACGATGCCGGCAGCTATGGCATCAATCACTGGATCAACGACCTCCCCCGCAGCGGCCCGTTCGTGAACGGATGGAGGGGGCGTCCCGACCTGCAGTGGCGGCGCGTCGGTGGCCACCGGGGCAAGCCCTCCAACGCCCCGCTGATCGGGGATTGCGAGTGGTACGGGGGCAGCCCCTTCGACCTGGCCAGCGGGCTTACCTTCGGTGCCGTGCCGGCGGTGGAGAACGCCCTGTTCAAGCGATATTACGGCAGCAACCTGTGGCTCTACGATATGGCCCGCTTTGCGATGAACCGCCACGGCAAGGGCATCAACATGGCATTTGAGGATGGGTCCGTGCGGTTCGTCACTAAGCCGGAGCTGTGGACGCTGCATTGGTACCGTGGGTTCCGGCCGGCCAAGGTCACCTTGCCGTTCTGAATGGGCAGAATCCTTCGTTTGGGCCGAAACTGCCCCCGGGCCACTCCCGTTCACTGGCCGCACGCCTGATGCCATCGCCCGCGCGGTTCCTGAGGCGGGCGACTAACGGGAACTGTCAGCGGTTCCCATAAAGCTCAAGTTCCCAGTGTCAACTCGTCGATTGAAGGAAAAACCGGGGTTCAGGCTCCGGTTCCAGGCTGCGCCTTTCAGGGAAGCGGCGCGGCGGCGAAGTGCCAAGGAAGGAAAGCAATGCGGGCGATTGCCATCATCAATCAAAAAGGCGGGTGCGGAAAGACAACAACTTCGATCAACCTTGCCGCGTGCCTGGCGCGGCTGGGACACAAAACCCTTCTGGTGGATATGGACCCTCAGGGGCACTGTGGCGTAGGTCTGGCCGTGCCCGAAGAGCAGATCGAGAGAACCATCTTTGACACGCTGATCGAGCCTTCCGATGGGCGGGTGGCTGCGATGAGCGAGATAACCTGGCAGATTGCCACCGACTTCGACCTGGCCCCGGCGAACATCCGCCTGGCGGCGTTTGAGCAACTGTTTGCCGGCCGGCCGGGGCGGGAAGATCGGCTGGTTCACGCTCTGGAGCCGGTGAAAAACACCTACGCCTGGTGCGTGATTGACTGCCCCCCCAGCGTCGGGCTGCTGACATTCAACGCGTTGCGTGCCTGCGACGAAGTGCTGGTGCCGGTGGAGACCGGCTACTTCAGCCTGCACGGCCTGGCGAAGATGATGGAAACGCTGGAGCTGATGCGCGAAAAGTGTGGCAAGGAAATCACCATCCGCGTCCTCCCCACGCTGTACGACACGCGCACCAAGCTGGCTCGCGAGGTGCTCAGCGAGCTTCGAAGCCGCTTCCGCGAGTATCTGACGGAAAGCACCGTCAACTTCAACACCAAGTTGAAGGAGGCCGCCAGCTTCGGACAGCCCATCACCGAATACGACCCTGGGAGCCGGGGTTATAAGGATTTTGTCAACCTCGCCCGCGAACTGATGGGGCACCGGCCCGTGGAGATCGAGCCGGCCAACGCCGATCGTCTCAGCCGCCCGGCCGAGCTGGTGCAGCGTGCACGGCAACTGGCACAACTCACCAACTATCAGTTCGGGCGGCTCAGCCCTGCTGCAGCACAGCCGGCCGGCGACTCCGGCAGCCATGGTCAGGTGGCGATGCTGGACCGCCTCAGTGCCACCGTCGATCCCGTCGCCGCTTCCACCAGGCCAGACGCCGCAACGACTCCGGCGGCCGCCTCGACGCCGGTCACCGGCCCGGCCGGAGGAAGCAAATCCACCGAGCAGAAGATTGAGGAATTCTACGGTGTCAAGCAGATCGGCTCGGAAGTTGTTTTCTCCGTGAAGAACGATCAGGCCCGCAATATCCTCATCGCCGGAGACTTCAACAACTGGATGCCCCAGGCCACCCCGATGGTGATGGTAGAGCCGGGCACCTGGCGGATGAAGCTGCCGCTTCGCCCGGGGCGCTACCGCTATCGCCTCGTGATCGACGGCCGCTGGCTCACCGACCCCAACAACCGTTACGTCGAGACCAACGAGTTCGGCGAGCTGAACAACGTCATTGAAGTGGATTGACGTGCAAGCCAAAGGCAAACAGGATCTTCGTGAGATCAGCCACCTGTTCCTCAGCAGCGTGCGCCAGCGGCAGATGGGAACGGCCAATCCGCCGCGACGCATTGCCCCGTCGCAGCGAACCGATCCCCCGGTCGATCTCACCCCCGAGGAACTGGCTTCCGTGGCGATGACAGAACCACCGGCGCGACAGGCGTCGGTGCCGGCCGAGACGGCCAGCTTCCTCCTGGGGGCACACCTGAACGGATCATTCGGCCGGCGGGCGTCGGAGTACGCCATGTATCGGGCTTGCTCCGGCGACCGCGTCGGGCTGATCGAACTGGACGCCCACCGGTTCGACCTGACCCTCTTCGATCCTGAAGCTCAGGGGCACCGGCACGCGGTTGAGTCGAAAACCAACTTTGATTCTGTCCATGCCTCACGGATTCTGAATCACCTGGCTCCGCGAGTCGATCGATGGGTGATCACACTGCCCCCGCCCCGGCTTCCCGTCAGCCGGGAGCTGTTGCGCCATGCCCACCGGATCGTCCTGTTAAGCCATTGCGATACCGACGGGGTTGTCGCTGCCTACCGTGCGCTCAAGGGCGTGGCAGACATGCTCCGGCGCAGCGCCCGGCAGACGCCTCCGCGCCTGGCCCTGGCCCTGATCGAACCCGCCGATCCCCCTCAGGCCGCCGCCGTCTTTGAAAAGATCAGCGGCGTGTCGCTGCAGTTTCTTTCCTGGCCGATTGAGTGGGAAGCGACACTTGGCGGCCGGCCGCTGTTGCTACCGGAGCCGCTGTTGCGGGCGACCGTTGTTGCCGGCGACTCGTCCGATTCGCCGCACTGGCGCGTTCTGCTGGATTTCCTGCAAGGCGCGACGGAGTTTTCGCAATCCGAGCCAGCTTCCGGGGGGGAGCTTCAAGGAACACCGACAGCAAATCCCCCTCCGTCGAGGGCTTCGTCAGAGCCTCCAGGGGAACCGGCGGCATCGATCCCCGATCCGCCGGCTCCAGCGTCGGGGGAGCAATCACGGCCGACTCTGGTCGATCCGGTCGTGGATCAGCGCGCAGGCCAGGAGGACGAGATTCTTGACCTTGGCGACGGGGACGATGCCTGCGGCGTGCTCTCGGCTGTCCTGACCCATTCCCGGCAGGGATGGATCGAGTGCCCGCTGCGTCCTCCAGCCTGCCCCGAGGCGCGCCTGGCGGTTTCCCGCGACCGTCGGTTGACTCTGCTGGCCGTCGCGACGCGCGGACTGAGCGACCTTCGGGCCATCGGCCGGGCCTATCACTGGCTTTGCGAGAACCGTGCCCTGGTGGCGATGGCGCTGCCGCAACTTGCCATCGACGCTCACCAGCTTCCCCGCCTCGAATTGCTGGTCGATCACGCCGACGCGTCCGCCGACACCCTCCAGCCGTTGCTGCACGCCGGCCACGTCGCCGTCACCGCCTACCGCAAGGTTCGCTGGTCCGGGCGAAGAGGCGTGCTGCTGGGAGCGGCTTAATTCCATCGCGATCGTACTCCATCGTCGAATCGCTCCAAGGGGTAGCCTGGATCGGCGACCGTCTCCACGTGCCCGTCAAAGAACAGCACATTCGAGGTTCGCCCGATATGCCGGCTCCAGGTCATTCGCGGTCTGGCTCCGTCCGCCAGATGCTGCGGACCGGTGATTACGTGGAACGTTTCGTCATAGATCGCATCGTTTGACATCGCCCCCGGGGGATATGCGATCGGAATTGGTCCGAAGCGGTCGCTCGATTCGACCAGCAGCGGCACCTGCGACGCGTTTCGGACCGACCCCAGCAGCGTCGGAGGGGCGCCGCGCCAATTCGGGGCGGTTTCCACGGCCAGACAGTTCAGCGTGTAGTGCGTGGGAACCGCATCGTCCCGCAGCGGATGAGACGGGCACATGAAGCTGCCAATCCGGCGCTGATCGGCCCATGTCCAGTTCCTCGGGGCGCCGAGGTACCGGGGGATCGCGCCGATCCACACTGGCCCGGGCAGATAGTAATCGTACGAGACGCGCAGAACATACCCGTTGAATTCGGCAGCGTAAGCCATGAATCCCTTACCGAGCTGAAAAAGATTCGCGGCGCACTGAGTGCGCTGGGAGTGGGCGCGCATTCGCGACACTGCGGGAATCAGAATCCCCAACAGGATGGCGATGATGGCGATGACGACCAACGCTTCAATGAGCGACCAGCCCCCCGGAGCCCGCCGATTCCGTGTTCCTCTGCACATGGTCCCTTCACCTCAATTGGGCGATGCCGCCGACGGCCAGGAACATCGCGACGAGGATGCGTGTCCATCGAACCATGACCCACGGCCCAACCATCCGGCGTGACGCGGTCTGCCCCGGCGGCGTTTCAGTTCGGGGGCGGGGGCTTACCCGCATCGGGACCGACCATC
>JAVQWE010000024.1:0-13631 GCA_033579175.1 Phycisphaerales bacterium
AGCAGGATCACCACCAGCTCAATGCCGCCAGACCAGTAGTACCGCAGGTATGTACACTCAGCCTCGGGCCGGGCGCGTTGCTCGAATGGTGTCCAGCCGTAATGCGCGCTCACTTCGGCGCCCCAGAAGTAGATGGTTTCCGGATAATGTGCACCGGCGTGGCCGAAATAGGTCCGCGTCCGATGCCGTTGCATGTCCAGGCAGTGCCGGTACATCAGCAACCACGGCAGCATCAGGTCAAAATCACCACTGGCGAGCATCGGCCAGTAAATCAGCCGCTGGTTCATGAACCAATAGCCGGGCCCCCACCTTCGCGCGTCGGGGTCACCATCCCGGCCCACGGTAAAAATCGAGCCATTGTGCTTGATTGGCTGCCTCCCCCGGCCGGCGGTGGCGTTGAGGAACCGTTGAATCAACCACGCCTGCGTGATTCGAAACGCATCCTCTGCTTCCCGCGGCCCGTCGGCGGTAACTCGAACATGGCTGCGATCCCAGAAATTTCGCCACCACTCCGCATGCTGGTGTCGGGCGATTTCAACCTTCACGGAGTCCACGGATCGGACCAGTTCGTCGGCGGCCTTGAGCCACTGTTCCGTCGTCGCGGGATGCAACGTGAGCGCGTGAATCGACAGGCGGCATTCTGATCCCGCGGCCGACCGGATTTGTCGATCGTCGAGCGAGCGGAAACCGTCGCCGGTCATGATTGCGCCGAAAGTGCGTCCGCGAAGAGGGTGCGGTATGTGCCCCAGCAACGCCCCCAGACCCTGAAGTCGGAGATTAACCTCAAAGCCATCCGGCTCCCGCGGTGCATTATGGTGACACCACACCAGCCGACCGTCTTGACCGGCAAAAACGGTGTCCGGGGTGATGATGGTGGGATGAGGATCAGAATTCTTGCCGACCAGATTCTTGAAGAAATCGGAGGTTTGCGTCCTCACTTGACGGGGTGCGTTCCGCCAGCATTCAAGGGACGCCGTCACCTCAAGCGGGCGTCGGGAAACCGCCTCTACGTGCACCACCGGACGATTGGCGTCAGCCCAGATCGTCAGGCCGAGCCGGTCTTCGGGGGTCTCGGCGGTGATCCGAATCGTGCCATCGGCCAGATTCAGTTCCTGCCGGAACATCGCCGGGTTTACCAGTACGCTTGGTGAAAACCGCACTCGGACGCGCCCGAGCTTCAGAAGAATTCCGTTCTCATCCCAGGCATCGGTCTTTCCCAGCAGGAGGATCAGCTCTCCCGTGTGAGCCTCCACCCAGACATTTGCCCCCAGGTCGCCGTTGCCGATCGGCATGGAGCCGGTCTGATCGACACTCGGAGAGTCCCAGACGACGTTGTACTCACGCAGCCATTCGAGCATTTCAGTCCGCTCTCCCGCTCTGGCAAGCCGCGAAGGCAGGTCGGACTTGCCAGAGCGATTGCAACCGAAACACCCGAAATTGCAACGATGAGGAATGCGGGAATCGGTGACATCTCCGACGCGAACGGAGAAAATACCCGGGATGTCCGCCGATCGTCTCACGGCTTTGTACCGCGTGGAAACGCCGTTGCCCGTGGAGCGCGCTGCCGAAGTGCTGGCCAGTGAGCAATCTTCCGGCACCTTCGTGGAAGTACCCGGCGAGACGCCTGAATTGCGGCAGCGTTTTGCGGCCCGAATCGAGAGGATCGAAGACCTCGGCACGGTCGATGCTCCAAGTCTGCCCGGGGCCCGGCCGCTGCGGCCGGGCCAGCCGCTCCACCGGGCAGTTCTTACGGTCTCCTGGCCGATCGAGAATTTCGGCTGCAACCTGCCCACCCTCCTGGCAACTGTGCAGGGCAACCTTTTTGAGTTGAGCCAGTTTTCAGGACTTAAACTGCTGGACCTGTCACTGCCCGAGTCGTTGACCCTCCGCTTCCGGGGGCCGGCCTACGGCGTGGAAGGAACCCGCCGACTCACGGGAGTGCAGAACCGACCCCTGATCGGCACGATCATCAAGCCATCCATCGGCCTGTCTCCGGCACAGACCGCCGAGCTGGTCAAAACCCTCGTCGAAGCAGGAATCGACTTCATCAAGGATGATGAATTGATGGCGAATCCTCCGCATTCACCGCTGCAGGACCGCGTTACCGCCGTGATGAGTGTAATCAACGATCACGCGCAGCGGACGGGCAAGAAGGTAATGTACGCCTTCAACATCAGCGACGAGCTGGATTCCATGCTGGCGCACTACGACTGCATCGTCTCCCACGGGGGAACCTGCGCGATGTTGAGCATCAATCAGGTGGGTCTGTCGGCGGTCAAGCGGATATGCGACCGCGGGGCGCTGGCCATTCACGCGCATCGCAACGGTTTCGGGATGATCCATCGCCATCCGATGCTGGGAGTGGAATTCGCGGCATACCAGAAGATCTGGCGCCTGGTGGGGGTGGATCAGCTCCATGTCAACGGGATTGCCAACAAGTTCTGGGAGCCGGACGACTCGGTGGCGGCTTCCATTCATTCCTGCCTTGCCGAGCTGCACGGTCTGCGGCGGCTGCTGCCGGTGATTTCGTCCGGTCAGACCGGCTTGCAGGCGCCTGAGACCTACCGGCGGACGAAGACGGTGGACCTGCTGTACCAAGCCGGAGGAGGCATCATGGCTCACCCCCTTGGTCCGGCTGCCGGCGTGGCCGCCCTGCGGCAGGCCTGGGAGGCGGCCGTGCTGGGGGTAGACCTGGCTGAATACGCACGCACACGCCCCGAGCTCAGGGAACAGATCCGGAAATTTGCCTCCGCAGGCTGATGTGCTTTCCACTCGTGCCCGGCGGGAAGTTTCAGCGGGAGCTGCGCTCTGGAGTTGCGGCGTCCGCGAGTTCCCTGATGCGAGAAACAGGCCCATGGAAACGCTGCGACTCAGTTTCTTTGGCGACGATTTCACCGGTTCGACTGACGCGCTGGAAGTCCTGACGCTCGCCGGAGTGAAAACCGTGCTTTTCACGTCCGTGCCTACAGCCGAGCGGCTGGCTCAGGAGCGAGAACTTGGGGCGTTTGGCGTGGCCGGGACAACGCGTTCTATGCCCCCGACGCAGATGGAAGCAACGTTGCGTCCCGCCCTGTCGGCGATGCGTGCCTTCGGGGCGCCGATCGTCCATTACAAGGTATGTTCGACCTTCGACTCCTCTCCCACAGTCGGCAGCATCGGCCGCGCGATCGACGTCGGTGCAGAAGTCTTCGACACCAGATGCGTACCGATCCTGGTGGGGGCGCCGTCTCTGGGCAGGTATTGCGTGTTCGGCAATCTGTTCGCACGCAGCGGACCGGGTTCCGATCCGGTCCGGCTGGATCGCCACCCGACGATGAGTCGGCATCCGGTCACTCCCATGGACGAGGCCGACCTCCGGCTGCATCTGGCGCGCCAGACCGCCCGCAGGATCGGGCTTTTTGATGCCCTGCGCCTCGAACAACCCCTCGAGTCGGCCGCTAGGGACTTCGACTCCATTACCGCAGCGCACGATGCGGTTTTGATCGATCTTTTATACGAGCGACATCTTGCTTTGGCCGGTGCGCTGATCGCCCGGCGCGTTGCCAGAGACGGATCGCTTTTTGTGGTGGGGTCCTCAGGTGTTGAAGAGGCGTTGTGCGCGCATTGGCAATCGATCGGCGAGGTGACGGCATCCGCCAGACTCCCGTGTGTGCAAGCCAGCGGGCCGATCGTCGTCATCTGCGGGAGCTGCTCGCCCGTCACAAAGAGGCAGATTGCATGGGGAAAAGCTCATGGATTCGGAGAAGTCGCAATTCATGCAGTCACGGGCGATATCGAGCGCGCCACACGCGAAGCACTCGAGGTTTTCCGCACTGGCCGGAGCGTTATCGTTCACACTGCGGCCGAGCAGCGCCTGACAGGACCCGAAGCCGCGCGCATCGGTCCGATGCTGGGTGAGCTGTCGCGCCGCTTGCTGGAGGCAGGTGGAGTGCGGCGAGTGCTGGTGGCAGGTGGCGACACCTCGGGACAGATTGCCGCATCGCTGGCATTGGAATCGATGGCGATGACGGGCGTGCTGACACGCGGGGCACCGTTGGTGCGTGTCTCGGCCCCCGGCTCGCCCGCCGATGGACTGGAAATGGTATTCAAGGGAGGTCAGGTCGGCCCGGACGACTTTTTCGGGCGTGTTCGTGACGGAAATGAGCACTGAGACTGCCAGCCGGCAGCACCCGTCGTCGGCCGCCTCCAATCGCGCCCCGGCCGGAGGCTGCCCGCCAGACCGGTCCGGCAGGTTCCAGCGCTTATATTCCGGCCCGGTTGAGAATATCTTTGGCCCGTAAGCGAAAATCCCGCATGGCTCAGATCGCATTCATTCACACCTCGCCGGCGATGATCCCGGTCTTCAAGACCCTTTCGCTGGAGCTGCTGAAGGGGCATGACATCTTCAATATCGTGGATGAGAGTCTGCTGTGTGACATCATCCGCGACGGCCGCTGTCCACCTGCAACGGCTCGGCGGCTCGTCGGCCACGTGCTCTCTGCGGAGAGTGCCGGCGCCGATTACATGCTGGTGACTTGTTCGTCGATGGGGCGCGCTGTCGAAGCCGCCCGGCCGCTGTGTTCGGCGAAGGTGCTGCGCGTGGACGAGCCGATGGCGGAGCTGGCGGTAGCGACGGGCAGCCGCATCGGCGTTCTGGCGACATTGCCGTCAACGCTTGAGCCGACCGTCGCCCTGATTCAATCCAAGGCCGCCGCGGCCGGCCGACCGATCGAGATGGTCTCCAACGTGGTAGAAGGGGCTTTCGCGGCAGTGATGAGCGGCGAGGGTGCCCGGCACGACTGGCTGATCCTGACGGCATTACGGGAGATCGCTGCGAGGGTTGACGTCATCGTGCTGGCCCAGGCGTCGATGGCGCGCGTCGTCGATGCCCTTGAGCCTTCGGATCGACCCGTGCCCATCCTTTCAAGCCCGAGGTTGGCGGTGGAACATCTGGCACGGTTGCTCAGCTGATCCCGGAGCCGGAATCCGCAGTCTGAGAGATTGATCGGGATGTTGCGTCAGGTCACCAATCTCAATCGCCAATGGCGGTTCTTCCGCGGCCCGGCGGAGGGCGCGGAGGCAGTCGGGTTTGATGATCGATCCTGGCAGCAGATTGGCCTGCCGCACACCTTCGATCTGCCGTATTTTCGAACCCCGGAGTTCTATGTTGGAGAAGGGTGGTATCGTCGCCATTTCAGCGGTATCGCCGACCGCTCCGCTCGAGCAGCCCGATCGAACGGCCCGCGGGGCCGCTGGTTTCTGGAATTCGACGGGGTATTTCAGGTATGCGATGTCTTTCTCAATGGCCGGCGGGTCGGCGGACATCGCGGCGGATATACCGGATTCTGTATCGACATCACCGAAGCAGTGCGCCAGGAGGACAACCTGCTGGCCGTCCGCGTCGACAATCACTGGAATCCCCGGCTGGCCCCCCGTGCTGGTGAGCACATTTTCTCCGGCGGGATTTATCGTGATGTCCGGTTAATTCGCACCGGCGAACTGCACGTGCCCTGGTGCGGTCAGATTGTCACGACGCCAGAGGTTGCGGCCCGAGGCGCGCTGGTGCGCGTCCGTACTCAGGTGAGAAACCTTGGATCGTCAGCAGCACGATGCACGGCGCAGACTGCGTTGATTGATGCCGATGGCGTGCCAGTCGCAACCGCTGAGTCCGACCGGCTCATCGAGGCGGGCACCACCGCCGAGTTTGATCAGTCCTTCGGCGTCGCATCACCGATGCTGTGGCATCCCGACCACCCGTACCTGTATCGGGTGCGTACCACAATCCTCCAGGATGGCTCGCCGGTGGATCAGGTCGAATCGCCGACGGGGATCAGGTGGTTCCGATGGACAGCCGAGGAGGGCTTCTTTCTTAACGGCAGCCACCTGTACCTTCGTGGCGCAAATGCGCATCAGGATCATGCCGGCTGGGGGATCGGCATCACCCGTGCTGCCTGCCAGCGCGATGTGCGCCTGATTAAAGAAGCCGGGTTTAATTTTGTTCGAGGCTCTCACTACCCGCATCATCCGGCGTTTTCCGAGGCTTGCGATCGATCGGGACTGCTCTTCTGGTCCGAGGCGCCTTTCTGGGGCAAAGGCGGGTTCGGACCGGAGGGCTACTGGAACGCCAGTGCTTACCCGATCGATCCGGCCGATTTTGAGGAGTTTGAGCAAAGCTGCCTTCAGCAGTTGCAGGAAATGATTTCCATTCACCGCAATCACCCCAGCATCATCGCCTGGAGCATGACGAACGAAGCGTTCTTCACCTATCACCTGGAACGCGCCCGCGAGCTGATGCGGAAAATGGTGGCGTACTCCCACGAGCTTGACCCCACCCGACCTGCGGCGATTGGCGGCGCCCAACGCGGGGAGGTTGATCACATCGGCGACATCGCCGGCTACAACGGCGACGGAGCGAGGTTATTCATCGCCCCCGGCATTCCCAACGTGGTCAGCGAATATGGCGCGGTCAACAAACCTCATGATGCCTTCGAACCTTTCTGGGGTGAGAAGCAGACCGAACACTTCCCCTGGCGCGCCGGCGAGGCCATCTGGTGCGCCTTCGACTATGGCTCGATCGCCGGGAGGCAGGGACTGAAGGGGATCCTCGATCATCAGCGGCTGCCGAAACGAAGCTGGCACTGGTATCGGATGCATAACCTCGGAATCGAGCCATCTCCCGAACCGCGCAACGCGCCACCAGCGAGACTGCAACTCGCGGCCGACAAAACGACGATCTGCGGCACGGATGCCACTGACGACGTACAGATCGTCGTAACCGTGGTTGATCAAGAGGGTCATCCCGTGAACCGCAATCCACCGGTCACGCTGACCATTGAGAGCGGGCCGGGGGAGTTTCCCACGGGCCGGTCAATCGTGTTTGACCAGAACACGGATAACCCCATCGTACGTGGTATGGCAGCGACCACCATGCGATCGTATTACGCAGGGCCGACGCGCATCCGCGCTGACTCGCCGGGGCTTACCCCGGGGACTCTTGAAATCGTGACTGTCGGTGAGCCGGCGTGGGTCGAAGGAAAGACGTTGCCCGTCGATCCGCGTCCCTATGTCGCGCCGGTTCTGAGCGAATCAGCCCGGCGGGCGATGGCGAATGTCGTGAACGTGGCGCTCAACCGGCCCAGTCGTGCCAGCACGGAGTCGCCGGGTCATCCCGCCCGTCACGGCAACGACGGCGACAGCACGACATTCTGGGAATCGACCGACTCGGAGGCATGGTGGATGGTCGACTTGGAGGGGTACTACCAGATTTCTGGCAGTCGCGTTACATTCCCGAACGCGGGAAACTGGCGTTTCTTCGTCGAAATCAGCGAAGATGGGCACCGCTGGACCGAAGCTGTGAACCGTCGCGAAACTCCGAGTGTCTCGGCCGTCCGGCAGGACATTTACCCTCCCGGCGCCACGGCCCGGTATTGGCGCATCACACTGCTCGGGACTGCGGATTCCGTTGCGCAACTGGCAGAGGTGGAAGTGCATGGAGTGCTTTCGACGCGGTAAACTCAATGAAAAAGCATCGACTTGGAGTATTGGGGCTGGGTGAGGGCCGCTCGATCATGTCGGCGGCGCTGAACAGCGAATTGTGGGAGCTGGCCCAGATCTGCGACCTCAATGAAGACTTATGCCGCGAGCGGGCGGCGGAATTCCGCTTTGACAATTACACGACCCGCGCCGAAGAGCTGTTTTCCAATCCAGACGTTGACGTTGTCGGCATTTACACGCCCGATCCGCTGCACGCCGAGCACATCCTTCGGTCACTGGAATGTGGCAAGCACGTCATCTGCACCAAACCACTGATTGACAATCTCAAGGACGCGCCGGCGCTTCTGGAAGCGCAACGGAAGTCGGGAAGGCTCGTGTTCGTCGGGCAGAGTTCGCGGTTCTTTGCCCCGATGATCCGGCAGCGCGCCGATTTCGAGGCAGGAAAGCACGGAAACATCTTCAGCGTCGAAGCGGAATACAACGCCGATAACCGCTGGTTTCTCCAGAAATCCTGGGCTCGCGCCGGAGGTCTGAAATGGCTGTACGGCGGGCTCTCGCATCCGGTGGACCTCGTGCGCTGGTACCTCCCGGACATCATGGAGGTGATGGGCTATGGCATGCTCACCGAAAATGGCCGGAAAGTCGGCCTTCAGCACGACGACTCGATGCATTTCATCATGAAGACCCGCAGCGGCAGGATCGCGCGCGTCAGCGGGTGCTATTCGGCGCCCCCGCAACCGCACATGCGCGACAGTCATATGACCTGCGTCGTCCGTGGCGAGAACGGCACCAGTCAGGCGGATTACTACGATCTGCGTTACAGCACCCACTTCAAGGGTGAGGGGTGCGTGCAGTATGACATGGAACACCAGGCGCCGTATTACTTCCGCTTTGGTGGACGCGGGCATCATGCCGGCGAGTATCAGAATTACATCGAGTATTTCGCACGGTGTCTGGCAGCAAATCAGATCCCCAAACCCGACCTGATCGAGGGCATCGTCACCGTTGCCGTGATGACCGCGATGGAAAGAAGCCTCGAAACGGCCCGGCCGGTCCGTGTGGATGCAATCCTTGACGAATTCGGGCTGTCCCGGCTGGCGCAGGAGTGAAATACTTTTGCGATAAATTGTTAAGCGGCCTCAGCCCGCATCGGTTTAAATGACAGGGTGTTCTGAGCCGGTCCACCGGTCTCTTCAGGAGAGAAACGATGAGCACCACCACCGCCGCCCCTGTCATTACCGAAGCGCAGAAGAAACAGTACCACCAGGAGGGTTATTGTGTGCTGGAGCGCGTCGTCCCCCCGGATCAACTGGAGATGTTGCGCGCCGAGTGTCAGCACTTCATCGACGTGATCAATCGCGAGATGGACGCCGAGGGGGTCAAGGTCAAGGGCATCAACCACCGCGATAAGCGATACTTTATCGCCCGACGGCACAAGGATAGTGAGAAGCTCCGCAGCTTTCTCTTCAGCGATCTGATGGCCGAGATTGTCCGGGCCACTGTCGGACCGGAGGCGTATCTGTTCGTCGAACAGTTCGTGGTGAAGATGGCCGAAGTCGGAATGAAGTTCGCCTGGCATCAGGATTCCGGTTATGTCGGACATCCACATCCGGAATATCTGAGCGCGTGGGTCGCGATGGATGACATGACAGAAGAGAACGGCACAATCTACGTCCTCCCCTACAGCCGTGCCGGGGTGCGGCATACCGTGAAGCACGTGAAAGAAGAAGGCACCAACGACATGGTGGGTTACCATGGGGACGATCCGGGAATCCCCGTGATTGTCCCGGCCGGCACGATCGTCTGCTTTTCCAGCAACTGCTTCCACCGCTCCGGGGCCAACACCACCAAGCACCCGCGCCGGAGCTATCTCTGCCAGTATTCTCCCTCTCCAATCATGACGAAGGACGGAAGCAAACTCTGGTGTGATGGTGTGCCGTTCCTGAAAAATGGCCAGAACATCTTCTCCTGGCCCAGCTGACGAACTGGTGAGCGCCGGCTGAAGCCCCACCCCGCCGCAGCGGCATCTGATGGTGAGCCGGCAGACCCCGGCGAACGCCGCCGGCATTCGAAAAGGCGGGTTCCGGCATCGCCGCGGCTGATTGCCGTTGATCGACAGCACCGGTTATCGCCTCCCTTCGAAGAGGGCACTTCAGAGGGCTGTTTCGATGACATGCTCCCCGGCGGACAGGCGACGGGCCGCCGACGTTCCGGGCAATACCACCCGGGCCGTATTGCCCGCTGGAATGCTGACTTTCAGCCGCACCCTTGCGGCGTTGCGCTCCCAGGAGCAACCCAACGTGCCGCGCGGTGTTTTCACACGGGCGCACACCCAATCCAGATCACCCACGATCGACGGCTGAATCGTCAGTTGTTCCCCCTCGGCCTTGCAGAAGTCGATTTGCAGGCCCGCAAGATGGCGAAACAGCCACTCCTCGGCATGACCGAGCATGAAATGATTCTGCGAACTTCGCGGGTCGGCATCCCAGGCTTCCGTCAGGGTTGTCGCCCCGGCCGCGAGTTGCGCACCGTAACTGGGAGGATCCGTCCGACTCAGCAGGTCGAACACCACGTCGCTGCGCCCGGCCTGAGCCAGTGCCTCGAACACAAATCGCGAGCCGATATCCCCTGCGGAGATATGATTCGCCCGGGCGCGAATATCCGAGATCAGTTGTTGCAAGACCCGGTCCCGATGTTCCTCCTCGACAATTCCCAACGCCAAGGGCATGGCTTGGGCCGTTTGACTGCCGGTGTCGTAGAAACCGCGATTCGCATCATAAAACGCTGCATTAAAGGCACGACGCAACCGAACCGCGCGCTGCCGGGCTTCTCGGGCGTCGGCCGACCTGCCCAGCAGTTCTGCAGCCCAAGCCAGGACCCGCAGATTCTGATACTGGATGGCCGTGGCCGTCACCCCGGGGGAGGTGAGCTGGCAGAATCCGGGTCGTTGCGGGCCGAGGTCATACCAGTCACTCAGCCCGTAACGGATGATGCCATTGGGGTCCGCGCGGGATTCCAAGTAGCTCACATACCGGCGCATGGCCGGGTAGTTCTCTGTAACCAGCGTGGTATCACCGGTGAACTGACAGGCCACCCAGGGAGCCAGGACGATCGCGCTGCCCCATTCGGGCGAATCATTGAACCGGTCCCAAGGCGGGAGAAATCGCATGTATTGCGGCGCGATCGTCGGCACGCAGCCATCGTCAGCCTGGGCATCCCGAATGTCGCCGAGAATCTTTCGATATAACTCAAGCGCTGCAAAATTATAGAAGATTGACGGACCCATCAGGTGGGTCTGTTCGAGCCAGCCCAGCTTCTCGCGGTGAGGGCAATCCGTGAGGATGCTCTGCATGTTGCTGCGAATGGCGGCGAGAATCAGCCGATGAATCCGGTTGATCAGGTCGTTGGAGCACTCGAATTGTCCGATCACCTCTGCAGAAGAGTGCAAAAACTGGGCTTCGCACCGCACAAGCGCATCCAGCGGTCCCTCCACCTGCAGGTAACGAAAGCCGGTATAGCTGAAAAGAGGATTCCAGGTTTCCTCGGCATCCCCTCGGGTCGTGAAGGAAAAGGTGACTGGCGAACCGGTGTGCTTCTGTGTAACACAGCCGTCCTTCCCCAATAACTCCCCGGGGCGGATGGTGAATGTCGTTCCCGCAGGCGCGCGAACCGTGATCCGCGGCCGTCCGGAGAGGTTCTGACCCAGATCGCACACACGCACACCCGGCTTAGGCTCCGTAAATCCAATTGGGACAAGTGTTTGCATCACCCGGACTGGGGGCTGTGGACTGAGCAACAACTGACCTCCAGGACCATCCGTGCCAACGGCGGACACCCATTGCGGTGGTTCGGACAGGCGCGCATCAAAATCTTCCCCGCCGTAAATGCAGGAAAAGGTGATCGGACCGGGGGCACAGAGCCACGAGTCGTCTGTGCCAGTCCATTGACTGCTTCCGTCCGCGGCGTGCAGTTCGATTTCGGCGATCAGTTTCGGGGGTCCGAAAGTGCCTTTGAACTTGCAATATCGACCCCCACCCACATGGTACATCCCGTTGCCAAGCAGCACGTCGAACGTGTTTTCCCCGATGTGCAGATACGCCGAAACGTCATGAACGACGAAAAGACAGGTCTTGCGATAGTCGGTCCAGCCCGGCTCCAGTTCATCGAAGCCCACCTTCCGACCATTACACCGCAACTGAAAATGCCCGAGGCCGCAAAGACGCACCGCGGCGGTGGCCGGCGGCTGTTCAATCCAGATCGACTTGCGGAAGATCGGCAAGGAACAGCAACGATCAAACGGGACGGTGATCCACCGCGCCTTCCAGGGCCTGGCTACGTCCATGACGCCTCCGCCGCCGAGTCATCCCGCCAGTAAAGGCAATGATCGAACGGTTCTGCTGGTTGGAGGGCCACGCCCCGCCCCGGCCGCACGCAAACCGCGTGAAAGGTGCGTTGCCGCAGCATCCCCGGGAACGTTCCCCGGCGCGGGCCGATCGTCAGGCGCCGACGCGAATCATCCCAGTGAACGGGCGTGATGCCGTACTGACCGAGTTCATAGTTGTAGTTGTCGTTCTCATCTTCGTAGAGATCGAACGTGGCGTCGCTACCGGGGTAAATCCGCAGCTCGATGGGTGCATCAAGTGCTTCGGTGGCGTGTTGCACCACCGGCCCCAGCGGCACCAAGGAGCCGCCTCGCACGAACAGCGGGACCTGTCGCAGCGGCGCCGGAGCGTCGATCATGCGACCGCCGGCCAGCTTCTCACCTGTCCAGAAGTCAAACCAGTCGCATCCATCGGGCAGATACACTCGGCGGCTGACGGCGCCCGGTTCGGTGACTGGACACACCAGAAACGCTGGTCCGAACATGAACTGATCGGCCACCGTGCAGGCCATGGGATCGCTGCGGAAATCAAAAGCCAGCATGCGGAACATGGTGTAATCCGCGAGGGTCTCCCGCGCCGCGATCGAATAGAGGTAAGGCAGCAGGCGATACCGCAGATGCAACGCGTTGATCAGGGCATCGTATGCTTCTTCACCGGGTTCGCCGAAACGCCACGGCTCGCGCGGGCAATCTGTGCCATGCGAGCGAAACATGGGCAGGAAAGCTCCGAACTGAAACCATCGCGCGTAGAGTTCGCGGTAGCCGGGATCGTCACAGCCGTCAAAGTCTCCGTCTCGGAACCAGAAACTGGTGTCGCGCTTGACGAAAAACCCGCCGATGTCCAGCGTCCAGCGGGGGTTTCCCGTGACGCAGAAGTTCAGCCCGTCTGCAATCTGCTTGCGCAGCGTGGACCACTTGGCGCTGATGTCGCCCGACCAGGTGATTGCGCCGAACCGCTGCTGACCCGGAAACCCGCTGCGGGTCAGGTTGACAACCCGCTTCTGCGAGGTGGTTGCGCGCTGGTGCTCGTAGATTCCCCGGGAATGGACCAGCGAATAAGCGTTGATGTACTGGGGATCCAGAAACGTTCTGGCCTCGGAGGTGTTGATCCGCATGCGCTCTTCAGGTTGCGGTTTGACGGCGCCTTTCCAGTCGGCCTCGAAAGGCTCGGTGCAATCGCACCACCAGGCGTCAATTCCATGCCGGAACCATCCACGGTATGCCTGCTCCCAGTACAGCCGCCGCGCAGCCGGATTGAACGCATCGTACGTCGCGTCGTTGCCGAGCAGGTAGCCTGCTTGCCGCATTTCCTGCTGATCGCGACACTCGCCGCGCATGATCGGCCAGATCGAGACCATCAGCCGGCAATCCATCCGGTGAAGGTCATGTACCAGTTGGGCCGGGTCGGGGAACCGTTCGGGGTCGGGGGTTTTGTTGCCCCACTCCCGGCCAGTCCAGGTGCACCAGTCCTGCACGATGCAGTCGATGGGGATTCGACGCCGTCGGAACTCGCTTACCACCTCGATCAGTTCCTGTTGCGTTCGATATCGCTCTTTTGACTGCACATAACCGCAGGCCCAGCGGGGAAACATCGGGGGCCGACCCGTAAGCTTGCGCAGCGACGCGATGACCTGATCAAATTCCGGCCCGAAGATGAAATAGAAATCCAGCTCGTCCACCACTTCAGTCCAGAAGCGCGCGCCGGTGGGAGTGTCCTCGAAGATCGCCAGCGATGCGGTGTCAAACAGGATGCCATAGCCGCGGGAAGAGACGATCA
>JAVQWE010000025.1:0-13435 GCA_033579175.1 Phycisphaerales bacterium
AACCGCCATCAGGCACAGGTCGGCTTCAATTGCGACGGGCCCCTGAGGCGCGCTCAGCACGAGCTTCACGCCGCCGTTGGTTTTCTCCACCCGCTCCGTTCGGCTCCGGGTGTAAACCTTGATGCCGCGCTTCTGAAATGACCGCTCCAGGGCAATGGAGCAATCCTCATCCTCCATCGGCAACAGGTGATCGAGCATTTCCACGATGTGCACTTCGGTGCCCATGGCGTTGTAAAAATCGGCGAACTCACAGCCGATCGCCCCGGCCCCGATGATCGCCAGCCTTTTCGGCTGCTTTTCCAGGATCATCGCTTCGCGGCTGGAGATGATGAGCTTTCCATCGATTTGAACTCCGGGAATCTCGCGGGGCCTGGCACCGGTGGCGATGATGATGTGCTCGGCGGTGTACTCGGAGGCGCCGCCGTCGTTCTTGCGCACCTTCACCCGATGCGGACCGGCGAGCTGGCCGACCCCTGCTTCGTGCTTAACCTGATATTTGGCAAAGAGATGCGCGATTCCCTTGGCCAGTTTGCCGGCGATGGCGCGGCTGCGCGCAACCGGCTTCTGAAAGTCGATTTTGAGATTTTCGAAGCTGATTCCCCACTCGCTGGCATGATCGCGTACTTTTCGCACGAAGGCGCCGGCATCCAGCAGGGCCTTGGTGGGGATACAACCCCAGTTCAGACACGTGCCCCCGAGGTTCTCCTTCTCGATGCACAGCACGCGTTTCTTCAGTTGGCCGGCGCGAATCGCCGCCGCATATCCCGCGGGGCCGCCGCCGATGACGATGATATCGAAGTTGTAACTTGGCATAGGAACGGTCGATGATATGCGCCGTTCCTCAAATGTCACATGCCACTACTGGATCGTGAACCCTGCTTTCCTGAGCGCCTCGGTGGCGTCTTTGAGGTTCACGTCGCGTACCAGGATGTGATCCGTGTCGTGCGTGCTGATGGAAATAATGGGGATGTTGGCCCGGGCAAGCACCGCGGATAACTCGGCGAGGATTCCAACCAGACCGAAATCCAGCGGGCCGACGACCTTGAAGGTACGCCAGCCTCGTTCCACCTTGTTCACGTCGCGCGGAACCACCTGTTCATCACAAATGATGGAAAGCTCATCCTCCGTCTGGGTCAATGAGAAGAAATCCGCCCCCAGCCACCACGGCCCGGGCCAGTGATTCCTCTGGAAACGGCAGATGGCCATCTTCTGCGGAAGGATTGTCAGGGTGAGGTTCATGAATCGGAGATCCGTTCATTCCATCGTGTACAGAAGGAACCGCTCAACGCCCGGCGACCCATCGACCACCCCTGGCATCTTACACCAGCATCATCCCGGGTTCTTCCAGCAGCCCCCGGAGCGTTCGCAGGAAATCGGCCGCGGTCGCGCCGTCTACCACCCGGTGATCGCTGGAAAGGGTGATCGTAAGGATCGTACGCGGCACGATCTGCCCATCCCGAACGACCGGCCGCGCCTCGGCTGCGCCGACGGCGAGAATCCCCACTTCCGGCGGGTTGATAATCGCCGTGAACTGGCGGATTCCATGCGTCCCGAGGTTGCTGACAGTAAACGTGGCGCCCGTAAGCTCTTCCTGCTTCAGCCGTTGGGCACGGGCACGCTCAACCAGGTCTGCCGAGCGGGCGCGAATCTCAGCGAGCCCCATTTTGTCGATGTTCCGCAGGACAGGAACGATCAGGCCATTTTCCAGAGCCACCGCCATTCCCAGATGCACATCGCCAAAGCTCGTGATCTGGCCCGTTTCCGCGTTGTAGTGGCTGTTGATGATGGGATGCCGAAGCAGCGCCATGGCCACGGCCTTGGCGATGAAATCACCGATGCTGAGCCGGGTTCCCGATTGCTCCAGTTGTCGATTGATACGCTGGCGAGCGGCCACAAGCTCTTCAATGTCGACATCGATGGTCTCATAGAAGTGCGGCAACTGCTGCATGGACTGCTGCAATCGCAGGGCAATGGTCTGACGCATCTTCGACATGGCCAGGACCGTCTTCTGTCCCGAGGCAACCTTGGGAGCGAAGGCTGCAAGGCTGGTTGCGGGCCCGGCAGGGGCCGTGGGAGCAGGTGAGCGGTCGGTTTCCGCCTGCGGCCGGAAGTTCAGCACATCCTGCTGGGTGATCCTGCCACCCGGCCCGGAGCCGGGCACGGCAGCGAGATCAATCCCACTCTCGGCCGCAATCCTGCGTGCCAGCGGGGAGGCAATGACGCGCCCGCCGCGACCCTGACCGTTCCCGGGAGATCTGGGGGGAGGCTCGGTGGCTGTCGCACCTCGCCGGGCCGTGGTTTCGGGTGCGGCCGTCGGGCCGGCGGATTGCCGGGCGGGCTGCGCGCGGCCTTCAGAGGCGGGGGGAGAAGCGACCTGCGCGGCCGGGGCGGCACCGGAAGCGGCGAGATACTGCTGTTTGACCTGTGCCGGATCCTCCTTGCTGGTAGCGACGACGGCAATCGCCGCACCCACCGGAACCTTCGTGCCTTCGGGAGCGACAATCAGCGCCAGCGTGCCCGATTCGAAGGATTCCATCTCCATGACGGCTTTGTCGGTTTCGACATCCGCCACCTTCTCGCCGGCTTTGATCTTCTCGCCTTCCTTTTTGTACCACTTGACGACAGTGCCTTCGGTCATCGTGTCCGAAAGCTGGGGCATGGTGATTTCTGATGGCATGGGTCCTGCAGCAGCTGACACCCGGGATGGCCTGCGGAGGACCGATTCCCCGCCGGCCGTTTTGCACTTCACGACCGCCTCTCAGCGGTAACAGACTTCCTTCACGGCGGCGATGATTTTCTCTTCGCTGGGAATCATCGCTTCTTCCAGAAAATGATTAAACGGCACCGGAATCTCATCGGAATGCACGTGTTCAATCGGCGCATCGAGGTAGTCAAAGACGTCCTTATAAACACTGGCCATCATGGCCTGCCCGATGCCGCAGTAGCCGTAATCCTCATCCACGATGACGCAGCGACCGGTCTTGCGGATCGAGCGTATGAGGGCGTCGCGATCCAGCGGCCGGAGCGTGCGGACGTCGATCAATTCGACATCGATCCCCTCGTCCACCAGCGTCTGCACGGCCGGGCGTACCACGCGCTGGAGCGGGCGGCCGTAGCTGACCACGGTAACCTCACTTCCCTCCCGCTCGATGTTAGCCACCCCGATGGGAAGCAGGAACTCCGGGTCATCCGGCACCTCGCCGACCTCATTCAGCATCTTTTCGCTTTCCAGGAAGATTACCGGATCATCGCACCGAATGCTGGTCTTCAGCAGGCCCTTGGCATCCTGCGGCGTCGATGGGGAAACGACGATCAGCCCGGGGATTCTGGAATAGATCGTCTCCACCCGATGGCTGTGAGTCGCCCCGAGCTGATGGGCGATGCCGTTGCCACCGCGAAATACGATGGGAACCTTGTATTGGCCCCCTGACATATAGCGGATATTCGCCGCGTTGTTGACGATCTGATCCAGGCACACGAGGGTAAATGACCAGCTCATGAACTCGATGATCGGGCGGAGGCCCATGCAGGCAGCGCCAACTCCCAGCCCGGAAAAGCCTGCCTCGGAGATGGGAGTATCAAACACACGGCGCGGCCCGAACCTTTCGAGCATGCCTTCGCTCACCTTATAGGCGCCGTTGTACTGGCCGACTTCTTCCCCCATCAGGAACACGTTTTCATCGCGTTCCATCTCCTCGATCATCGCCTGCCGCAGAGCTTCTCGGAATTGAATACGAGCCATCGTGGGAACTCTCGTTACAACCGTATCTCGCAGCCCCGACAACCTTCGAACCGGCGTTTTCGCCACTTTCGGTGCGTCGCCGCGGGGTCGGCGTTGCTGCCGGCGCCGTCGAACAGACCGCCGGACCAAGCCGGCCGTTGCTCGTCCTTCCCTGAAGGCACCGCCGAGGGGCGTTCGCGGGGCCCCGCTTCCCTGCCGGCGACCCGGCGGAACCTTGCGATTCTCATACCCGGGTTCGCCGGGGTCGTCCGTCCCCAAGCCACTAGGGCCGACCGTAGAACGGATATTGCTCGCTCAGCACGTCTTCAAACCGTTCCTCCAGATCGGGATGAGGATCGGCATCCGCCTTGGCGACCGCCTCGTTGACAATCGCGGCGATTTCCTCGGTGGTGTTTTCGATCCAGGCATCATCCACGAGATTCCTTTCGCGCAAGCGCCTTTCGTAGATCACGATGGGATCGCGAGCCTTCCACTTTTCCGCCTCCTCCTTCGTGCGGTACTTCAGCGGGTCGGACATGGAATGGCCGCGGTAGCGGTAAGCGTTCATGCAGAAATAGCTTGGCCCCCCGCCGGCGCGAGCCCTTTCGACGGCGGGCTGAAGCTCGGCAATGACGGCCTCAATGTCCATTCCGTCGACGTTTTTCGACGGGATGTTGTACCCCAGCGCCCGTTGCGAGAGGTCCGTCACCGCGCTGTGTCGCTCCACCTGCGTACCCATCGCGATCAGGTTGTTCTCAATGATGAAGATGCAGGGCACCTTGTAAAGGCTGGCAAGGTTCAACGTTTCGTTGTGGGTGCCCTGGTTGACGGCGCCGTCGCCGAACAGACAGAACGTCACCCCGCCGGTCCGCTTATACCATTGTGCGAACGCCAGTCCCAGGCCGAGCGGCAACTGTCCCCCGACAATGCCGTGACCCCCGTGATTGCCCGCCGCGGCATCGAAGAAATGCATCGACCCCCCTTTGCCCTTGGCGCAGCCGGTGCGTTTGCCAAACAGCTCCGCCATGGCCACGCGGGGTTCCATCCCCAGCGCCAGGGAGTGGCCGTGACATCGGTAGCCGTTGATCAGGGCATCGCGGGACTTGTCAAACACAGCAGCGACGCCGACCGCGATTGCTTCCTGTCCGCTGTACAGATGGCAGAATCCGCCGATCTTCTGTCCGGGTTTGGTGTATTCCTGGTAGGTCCGCTCTTCAAAACGGCGGATCAGCATCATCATGCGCAGGCGATCGCGCTCCACGGCACCTTCCACCGAGCTGCCTGTTCCGGGGACTACAGCGCCATCCTTCGCCTGCATTGCCTGAACAACCGCCATCCGCGAAAACTCCTGATCAGAACCAAGGTCAGCCGTGCCCTGGTCAGCGCACGGACCTGACCCGTCCCTGCCTTCCACCGCAACCGGAGTGTAGTGGATTTGCGTCGGTCGGGGAAGTGAATCGGTTTAACGGAACCGGTTGGCCTTTGGCACTTTACGACGAGCCAGCGACCAGCTCAACAGGCCGGCGAGGCCCAGCGGACCGGCAAATGCCGGGTCGGGCACGGGCACGATCGTCCCGAGGATCGAGTACTGTCCCACGTCTCCGTAGAAGCCGTGGCTGAAGACAGCCAGACGGTAGGAGCCGGCCGGCACTTCCATGGTGAATGATTCACCCAGAGTCGGCGTATCCAGCCATTGCAGCGTATCTCCGGCCAGATTGAACAGAGCCAGGGAACCATCGAGCATGGCATCGTGCGGGGCGACGTTCAAGGTGAAGCTGATCTGTCCGGCAAGGGTCTCAAACGAAAAGTAATCAAAATCAGAATTCCGCTCGATCACGCCCGATCCGTAAGCGTTGTCTCCCAGAATGTTCAGCGGGGTGGCCAGCTCAGGCGTGTTTGCATGATCATCGGGCCGATATCCGAAACCATTATTGCTGCCGCTGAGGACCGTCAGATCGCGTTGGATGGTTTGAGGTCCGAGGCTGGTTCCTTCCCACCACAAGCCGCGCTTGCGGTAGCTGGAACCCATGATCGGCGCTTTGTGCTCGTCTCCGCGGTTGTAAGGGTCCAGAAGCTGCCCGGTTTCGCTCCAGACCGATTGATGCTGCAGGCCGAAGCCATGCCCTGCCTCGTGGGCTGTGGCGGCGGTAACGAAGCTGGTGTGGAGCGGATCATTCGGAAGCAACAGAGCCGAGAACACATAGGCCGTGCTCGTCGGCTGAGTGTTATAGAATGATCCGATATACGCCACGCCGGCGGCTGTTGGAGTCGGGCTGAACCACGTCCCGTTCCCGCCGATCACCACCCGGAACGACTCCCGCTTCACCAGCGGACCCGGGTCAATTGTGGTTACATCGATGTTGAACGGCGAATACTTCTCGGCAACCCCGGACCAGATTTTGAAGATGTTGGCCAGCTCCGCGCTACTGAAAGTCGAGGTGTCGGCGTCGATCGAGTAGGCCGGGGTAACCCCGGGCGAGTATTGCACCCAGACGGGGGTGAAATCTCCGTCAAAATCGAGGAACAATTTGGCTCGGGCCTGGGGGCGGCTCGACAGCGGGGGAACCAGCAGCGTCCCGGAGCCCCCTGCCGTCAACGACGTCTCCGACGTTTCGGAGCTGAAGTGCAGGTGGGAAGGCTCGCGCCAGCGGCCGTCAATCAACCGGCATTGTTCACAGGCTTCCGCGGCAGAAACCGCGAACCCAAGCGTCAAAAGGATGGTGCTCGTCGCCGGGCGCATGATCGACTTGCCCAATCCTATCATGCCCTGTATTCGGGCGACTGGCCAGCAAAATCTATGCCGTTGAGGTTGGCGTTGGTCCGGCAGCTACCCGAATTGGCCAGAAAACGCCTTCCCGATGTCGAACGCCAGCCCGGACTACGCCCGCAGATAGCCCCCCTGCTCGAGGAAGGCAAGAATCTGCCTTGCCGCTGCCTCCGGAGGGGTGCTCTCGGTGTCAATGACAATCTCGGCGCGCTCGGGAGGCTCGTAAGGGTCGTCAATCCCGGTAAAGCCCTTGATCTCACCCGCCCGCGCTTTCTTATATAATCCCTTGGGGTCCCGTCGTTCTGCCGTTTCGAGCGATACTTTTACGTAGACTTCGATGAAATCTCCCGGCTTCATGCCGTTCCGGACCGCGTCGCGGTCCTTGCGGTAGGGGCTGATGAAGCTGGTGATGGCGATCACCCCGGCATCGGTGAAGAGCTTGGCGACCTCCCCGATCCGGCGGATGTTCTCGGCGCGGTCCTCGGCGCTGAAACCCAGATTCCGATTCAGACCGTGACGGATGTTGTCCCCGTCCAGCCGGTATGCGTGCTTGCCCATATGCAACAACATCTGCTCAAGGATGCACGCGATGGTGGATTTGCCCGCGGCGCTCAGCCCGGTCATCCAGACCGTGACTCCCTTCTGATTCAGCAGTTTTTCCCGCTCCTGACGGGTTACCGAGCCCTCATGCCAGGTGATGTTGGTAGCTTTCTGCATCTTCGACCGATTCCCTGCCCTTTCCCCATCGGGCCAAGGCAAAACGCCTGTCGGTGGCGCAAGGCGAATTATTCCTGTTCAAACAAGGCGGTGGAAAGGTACCGCTCCCCGAAGCTCGGCAGGATCACAACCACGACCTTTCCCTTGTTTTCCGGTCGGGCTGCAACTTTGGCGGCCGCGCAGACGTTCCCGCCGGAGCTGATGCCCGCGAAAATTCCCTCTTCCTTGTGAAGCCGCCGGGCCCAGGTGAATGCCTCGTCGTCAGTTACCTGAATCACCTCATCCACCACGTCCGTGTGAAGGTTGTCGGGGACGAAACCGGCGCCGATTCCCTGAATTTTGTGACGGCCGGGCTGGATCGGCTGATTCCCCAGCTTCTGGGTGATGACCGGGGACGTCGCCGGCTCCACCGCCACGCACTGGAACGAAGGTTTCCGGGGCTTGATGACTTCACCGACACCCGTCAGGGTGCCTCCGGTCCCGACGCCGGCCACGAGAATGTCTGCCTTGCCCCCCGTGTCGGCCCAGATTTCCTCCGCCGTCGTCTGCCGGTGAATTTCGGGATTGGCGGGATTCTTGAACTGCTGCGGAATCCACGACTTTTTGCGTTCCCGAGCCAGTTCCTCGGCTTTTGCAATCGCCCCGCGCATGCCCTGATCCGCCGGGGTCAATACCAGTTCCGCTCCCAAGGCCTTCAACAACCGTCGACGTTCAATCGACATGCTCTCGGGCATGGTCAGCACGAGCTTGTACCCCTTGGCGGCGCACACGAACGCCAGCGCGATTCCGGTGTTGCCGCTGGTCGGTTCGATGATCACCGTGTCACGGTCGATCAGTCCCTGGCGCTCGGCATCTTCGATCATCGCCGTGCCAATTCGATCCTTCACACTGCAGCAGGGGTTGAGGAACTCGCATTTGGCCAGCACGGTGGCGTGATCCCGGGGAATGACGCGGTTCAACCGTACCAAGGGGGTGCCACCGATGACGTCGGTAATCGTCTCGAAGACTCGGCCGATGGGGGGGCGCGGCATGAAAACCTCCAACTGGCAAATTCCTTAAAAGCGTATAACCCTATCTGGGAATTGGACAATCAGCAACCTACCCTCCGATGAAGCGATCGTAAAGTCGTCGCGCCTCGACGGGGTCGGAGGTGCCTTGAACGATCGCCCTGCCGTCCCTGAAAACGGTGATTCGGAACGGCAGCCCGTTCACTTGGAGCCGAAGAACATATTCGTTGATCTGGATTTCAGCCACTGCTGCCAGCCGTCGTGCCAATTGGCTCAGATCTACCCTCCCCGATGCGACGGGCCGAACCTGCACGGCCCGCTGCCCACAAAGGCTCACCTCGCCGGCGTACCCCCGGTTCAGGAATTCCCACGACTTCAGGCCGCAGCACGGGCAGGCCGGATCGCGCGCGGAGCCAACATCCGTCGTCCGAACGCTCTGGGACCACAGGTCAATTCGAACCAATCGCAACGGAGCTGAGCCTTCCACCAACAGCCGGAGTGCGATCGCAGTCTGCCAGCTTGCCACCACCCCCGCCGCCGGACCGAGCACCCCTACCGTGTCGCAGGTGGGCAACTCCCCGGGTCGCGGGGGATGGGGAAACACGCACCGCAGGCACGGCCCGCGCCCGGGCAAGATCGGCATGACCCGACCTTCGACTCCAACGCAAGCGCCGTAAATCCATGCCAATCCTAGCTTTACAGCCAGATCATTGATCAGATAGCGCGTGGCTACGTTGTCCGTTCCGTCCAGCAGCAGCTCCGTGCCCTCCGTGAGCGATGGGAGGTTTCCGGAGTGGACATCAACCACGTGAGGTTCGATCGTGACCTCTCGATTCACCTGCTGCAGCCGACGGGCAGCGGCGACTGCCTTGGGCAGGCCCTCCCGGGCATCGGCTTCGCTGAACAGAGTCTGTCTCTGCAGGTTGGAAGGTTCGACGACATCCCGATCCACAATCCGCACAAACCCCACCCCTGAGCGCACGAGCAGGTCGGCGATCGTGCAGCCCAAGGCCCCGCAGCCCAGGAGTAGAACCCGCGCCATCGCCAGCCGTTCCTGCCCGGCCGGGCCGATCTCTGGAAGCAGAATCTGGCGGCTATAACGGGACATCCTCGACATCGTGGGAACCTCACTGCCACCTCCAGCATCCTGCCAGAGAAACTTCAGGTCCCCCAGAGCCACAACCCCCACAACCCCGCCAACCACGCACAAAAGATCGTGAGCAACGCATAGAACAGTCTCGGCCGAGGTATCAGCGGCCGAACGTCCGGTTGTGGGTCAGTGCCAGAGAGTTGGTGGCTCACTCAGGGGAAAGCTGAATCTTGTACGCGCCATCAAAGGCGGCGCGGAAGTCGTATACGTCGCGGAAATCCTCAATGGAGTCTGTGTCGGTCTTCCCGAAGAAACCGGCGTCGATCAAGGCGTACACAATCCGCCCGAAGTCGAGGGTGCTGCGCAGGCCCCAACGACGCAGAACGGTTCCCGCCAGCATGCCGTACTTCTGCAGGGCGTAATCGCGCAATCCTTCGCACAGTTGCTGGCCCGTCACGTGACGGTTCTGATCCGGGCTGCTCCGCGGGCCGTGGTGCCGTTCAGCGGTGAATGTCAGGCCTTCGGTGACGAACAGGAAAGCCTCCAGCGGGAACAGGTTCAGCTCAGCGACGACCTGTTCCAGCGTTTTCTGCCGGGATTCACGCTGCTTCGGAGGCATACTCAGGATTTTATCGTCATCCGGGCGTGCGGAACAGCGATCGGAAATGATCGGGAATCCGGCTGCCTGAAGGTGAAAGAACTCCGTAATCCGCGGCGACTGTCAGTCGCGTCGATGAAACTGCGAAACGACTTTGGACAGTGCTTGCGCGATTTCTATAATCCCGACCGTACGGACGCTGGCTCGGAAGCCGACCAATGCGCTGGCAAGCAGTGTCAGGATGACCACGAAGGCTTACATCGCATGAACCTCCCTTGGAAGATCGCCGCCCCGGCCCTCGCCGCCCTCGCCGTGGCGGGATGCAATCTCAACCTGACCGAACCGGCCCCATTTGACCCTCGCGCGCTGCAACGCGACAGCCGTGCCGCCGCCGCAGGTCTGGATGCGCCCCCGAAACGCCCGCTCCCGGCTACGGTGCAGAGCCCGTTCCTCGGCGAAGACGGCCGGCCCCGCCCCAAACCCACCGTGGACGACAACAGCGGCGTGCCGCTCGGCGCCGAGCCGACCATCCGGTTGAGCCTTCAGGAGATCATCCAGCGGACCGTCGCCAACAACGGCGAGGTGCGCGTGGCCGGCTACACGCCAGCCATTGATCAGACCCGGGTGATTGAAGCAGAAGCGCGGTTCGACCCCACTGCTTTCGCCAACGCCGGCGTGGAGCGCCGCACGAGTGTCGATCCCTTCGGAAACGTCTCCGGGCTGGGCGCCGTGACCTATTCCGTCGAGGGAGGGGTGAGGCAACTGCTCCAGAGCGGCGGCCAGCTGGAGGTTCGCTATCGCAGCGCCTTGGTTGACATTCCAGACACTTCGATCGGCTTTACCGGACAGGACGGACCCACCCTCTACCAGAACGAGCTGGTCCTGCAGCTTCAGCAGCCGTTGCTTCGGGATTTCGGCAACGAAATCAATCGTGCGCGAATCTCCATCAACCGCAACAACCAGAAAATCAGCATTCTCGAATTCCGCCGCCAGCTCGAGGAAACGCTCAGTGAAACCGAGCGGATTTACTGGCAGCTTGTTCAGGCCGAGCGCGAAGTCCGTATCGCCGAACGGCTGCTGCAGCGGTCGATCGACACCGCCGAGATCATCTTCCGTCGCGGACGCGATGATGTGACCCAGGCGCAGATTTCTCAGGCGAATGCATCGATGGAATCCCGGCGAAGCGACCTGATTGCCGCCCGGGCACGAGTGCGCGACCTCTCCGATCAGCTCAAACGGGCGATGCAGGACCCGGCCTTTCCAACCTCAAGCCCCGTGGTGATTCTGCCCGCCGTGCCGCCGGTGGAAGAACCCGTCAAGTTCAACTTCGAAGAGACAATCGCCCAGGCATACGAAAACCGGCTTGAACTCGGTCAGCAGCAGCTTCGCGTCGGCAACGCCGAGATCGCCTCAAAAGTTGCGCGGAACAATCTCCTGCCGCAGCTCAATCTGAATCTGACGGGTGGGTTGCAGGGCGTCGATCCGCAGTGGATTGATGCCGTGGGAGATCAGGCCTCGCTGGAAAGCGACAACTACAGCTTTCAGGTGGCGCTGCAGTTTGAAATTCCGATCGGCAATCGGGCTGCTCGAGCCATTTACGCCCGGGCGATGCTTCAGCGGATGCAGGCGATCGAGCAGTATCGCAGCCTGATCGAGCAAATTGCCCTGGATGTGCGGCAGGCGTGGCGCGACGTGGAAACCTCCTGGGCGCAGATCGCCGCGAACCGGGCGGCGCGCTTCGCCGCGGCCGATGCGTTAGCCTCCGTGGAACGCCGACGCGAACAGGGAGAGGCGCTGACACCCACCTTTGTGCAGCTCATTCTGGACCGTCAGGAAGCCCTGGCGCAAGCCGAACGCGCCGAAGCGCAGGCCGTGAGCAATTACAACATTGCCATTTCGCGCCTGGAACTGGCCAAGGGCACGCTGTTGCGCTACAACAACGTCGTGATTGAAGAGGAGGACTTGCCCTTCGTGAAGACCTTCGGCATGTATGGCAGGTGATCGGTTTTTCCCGCGCCGTCGGCGAAGGGGCACCGACTCCGTTACGGGAGAATCAGAACTGAATCGGCTCCAGAACTGGTTGGCGTAGCGGACACCCGAGCCGAAACGATCCACTCCAAAGCATTCGTTATGATGCTGAAACCATAAGACTTGAGCCCCACGTCACCGCGACCCCGGTATGATCCGACCCGGTGGATTAGCACGTATCGATCCCTCGAGTCTGCGCCGATCGACCTGGCGCCGGCATCTCCGTGAAACTCAACCGCGGCGGCGAGGGTCACGCCGATTCCCGAGGCGAACCCTCCGCAGGCGGACCTTCCGTGGTTGAACCCTGCTTCTCATCATCCGGGGTAAATCGCTTCAGGGCTTCGGCGTAGATCTGATCGATGGGTTTCCGCTCGTAAACGAAGTCATCCAGACGGATTTCGCCGGTCTTGCCATCGGCAAGCTGGTATTTGACCCAGGCGATGCCTTTCTTGTCCCAGACTTCCCGATCCAGCTCTGTGAGATTATCCAGCGGAACCGGGGGGTGACCGGGAGCATGCAGCACGTCGTCGGGAGTCAGTCGAATCTCTCCCCGCGAGTTATATAATGCGAAAAGCAACATCGCGATTCCCAGCGGCGGCAGGAGGATTCCGAAGATCTTGTTCGGCAGGATATAGCTGATCTCACCCTTCGGTGGGCCAAGATCCATAATCTTCGCCACGGCCTCCTTGTACTCCGGCGATTCCGGGGCCGCGCTGTCGCGCTTGGAGGTCCACTCGGCGATCTGCCGGTTCACTTCAGGATACTTGATGAACCCGTCATAGTAGGACCAGATGCCATAGGCAACCAGGACGGCTGAAATTATATAACGCGTTACCCGGTAATACGTGCCGGCGCGGGCAACGATGTCGACTTCGCGGCGACTCCCGGTGGTCGTGGCGTCCGATGCGCTCATGGTTGGTTCTCGCTCTTGGACTCTCCCTGATCCCGACTGTTCGCGGCGGCGGCGTTCAGTGCGTCGATCATTCGCCTCGCTGCGTCGATCGCTCGCTGAAGCGCACATCGCCCCTCGGCCAGTTTCGTCGCAGGAAGATCGGCAGGGTTTGCCTCGATCTCCGCCTGCTGCCGCAACAAATCCTCCAGGAGCCTTCGAGACCGGGCCTGTGCCTCGGCGAGCATCGTTTGCGGATCGCGACTGGCCACGGGCGAATTGTATGCTCCAGACCCTCCCGGCGCAAGCCACTCCCGCGGCCGATCGTCAGTCGCAGCCCGGTCAGGACCTGGACGCGATCGCCGCGTGGATCGGTCGCAGCAGCCGCGGCATCACATGCTGCACCGCCAGGTGCTCCGCCCGGCCCGCCAGTTCCGCAAGAACCTGCTCAAAGGATTGCCGGGGGCGATCGCCCCAGTAGCGTCGCAGGATCAGATAGAGGCTGATCACCTCGTCCCCGAATTCGCCGGTGCGAATCTGGTAGCTGTTGGTTCGCGTGACAATCTCAATCCGACTCTGCAGACGGCAATCATCGCTCAAGGCCACTGTGACGGTCGG
>JAVQWE010000026.1:0-13360 GCA_033579175.1 Phycisphaerales bacterium
ATCAGTCCCAAAGCACGCGGCGACGAACAGAAAATCAGCACCCAGCTTCACAAGATTTCCGAGGAAGACCCTACCTTCCGCTGGTACAACGATCCTCAGACGCATGAAGTGGTCATCAACGGTCTGGGCGAGCTGCATCTTCGACTCGTGCTGGAACGAATGAAAAACCGCGGCCTGCAGGTGGAAACCAAGCCCCCGAAAATCGCCTATCGCGAAACCATCATGCAGAAGGCTGAAGGCCACCACCGCCACAAGAAGCAGACCGGCGGGGCCGGACAGTTCGGGGAGGTGTATCTGCGCATCGAGCCGCTGGAACGCGGCAAGGGCTTCGAATTCGTCGATGAGATCTTCGGGGGGGCCATTCCCGGACAGTTCGTCCCGGCGATCGAAAAGGGCGTGCGCGAGATGATGGAACAGGGCTGCATCGCCGGCTATCCGTTGCAGGATATTCGCGTGACCGTCTACGACGGTAAACACCACCCCGTGGACAGCAAGGAAGTCGCCTTCAAAACCGCCGGCAAATACGCCTTTAAGGATGCGGTGCTCAAGGCCAAACCCAGCATCCTCGAGCCGATCGTCAACATGGAAGTGACCTGCCCGGAGGATAAGCTCGGCACCATCACCGGTGACCTCTCCGGCAAGCGAGGGCGGATTCTGGGGCAGGATTTCATCGGGGGGGGCATGGCGCTGGTCAAGGCGCAGGCGCCTCTGGCGGAGGTCATGACGTATCAGAACCAGCTCAAGAGCGTTACCGGGGGGCAGGGCAGCTTCACCATGGAGCTGAGCCACTACGACCCGGTTCCGCCGCAAATCCAGCAGCAACTGGTGGCGGCCTACAAGCCCAAATCGGAGGAGGAATAATCGGCAGCGGGGATTGTCGGGCAGACCGGCGGCAAACGCCCCGGGCTCTCCGAATCTCAAGGGGCAGATTGCCTGCGCGCAGGTACAATCCTGGCCATGCAGCTTCGCTGGGTCATTCTCGCGACTGTTCTGCCGCTGACGGCATGGGGGCAGATCGTTGCGCCCTCCGGGCAAGGTCCCTCACCCAACCTGCCGCAGATTTCGCCCCACGCCGTCGGCGATGAGGCGCAGGCCGACGCCCATTTCGCCGCCGGGCGGTACAGTCAGGCGGCCGATGAGTATGCCGCCCTTCTGCGCCGAGAACCGGACAACCCTGCCCTGCTGCTGAAGTACGGCGACGCGCTCAATCAGATCGCCTCGATGGAGATGCAGAACCTCTCTCGCGCCCGCCACGCCTGGGAACGCGCTGTGGAAAAAGACCCTTCGCTGGTGGAGGGGCATCGCCGGCTGATGAACCTCTGGATCGAACTGGCCGATCTCTCACCCTCCACGCGGGGGGTTTACCTGAACAAGGCCCGGGATTCGGCCGAGGCCATCCTGCGCCATGACCCCCTGGACCGGCGCGCCCGCTTCGTGCAACAGCTTGTGCCGATCGAACTGTACATCGCCGGTTCGGCGGCCGATCCGCAGCGGGTCGTCGATGCGATCGACGCCTTGCAGGCGCTGGCGCCGACCGATCCGGAGAATCCGGATATCCCCTTCACCATCGCACGCGGGCAGGCCCGGTTGGCGCTGGATGCCATGAAGCTGCTGCAACGGGAAGAAACCCAGCGGCTGGCGACGGCGGCGGTGGCGACGATGGACGACGCGCTCAAGCAGCGCCCCCGCAACCCCGGCCTGCTGTGGCGCAAAGCTCAGGTGTTGCACACCCTGATCGCATTGGGAGCCAGCGAGGAAGACGACGCCTCCACCCGCGATTCGCGACTGCAGCAGCACGCCCGCATCAACGAGCTGGCCACTGCGGCTTTCAACCTGGCAAGCCGCGACGACCCCGAACTGGTTCCCATGGCCCAGTACGCGGCAGCCATGCAGCATCGGGTGGGTTTCACGGACGCGGCCGAAACGATCTACCGGAAAGTCCTGGAGACCCACCCGGAAGAGAACACTGTGAAGCTGCAACTGGTGGAGATCCTGCGGCAGGATCCATCGCGTTCGGAGGAGATGATCGAGCTGCTCGAGCAGGTTGCCCGACCCCCCAAGCCCCGGGCGGGTCTTGCCGGGATGATTGCCTTGGAGACGCAGCATCGAGCACAGATCGCACTGGTGGACGCCCGCCTGGAGAGCTATCTGATTGCCCGCGAGTCAGGCGATCCTGGCGCTGCTGCCATGCTGCCAGCCATCGAAGAAGACTTGGAGCGGCTCCGCAAGCGGCAGGGCGACACCCCCAACATGCTTCGGCTCCGGGGCAAGATGCAGTTGTTCAAGGGGGAATATTCCACCGCCGCCGAAACCCTCAACCGCGCGCTGCTGCGTGCCACGGAGCCGAGCGACCGGCTGCGTTATGAAATCATGTATCTGCTGGCGCGCACATTTCAGAAGCAAGGCCGCGGTGAGGACGCCGAGAAGCTGTATACCGAGATTGTCGATCGGCTGGATTATCCCCCCGCCCGAAAGGAACTGGCCCGGTTGCTGCTGGAGCGAAAGAGCTATCCCGAGGCAAGACCGCACATCGAATCGCTGCGGAAGACCTCCGGTGCCGATCCGGAAGTGCTGAAGCTTCAGGTGACCATGCTGGAATGGGAAAGCCGCGGCGACCCTGCCGCCATGCGGGATCTGCTGGAGCGCATGCCCGAGGATGCCATCGACTCCCGTCTGCATAAGGCGCGGTTGGCGCTGATGGCGGGGCATCCGACGATCACGCGGCGGCTGGTGGAACCGTTGTATCAGCAATATCACGACGATGCCCGTCTGGCGGTGCTGCTGGCCAACGCCACCGAGGCCGGGGGCGACATCCCGGGGGCGCTGGCAGTGCTGCAGGAATACGTGGGCAGGCATCCGAACGTCCCGGCGGTGAAAAAAGTGATCGCCCGTCTCGAAGCCACTGGGAAGACACCCTGAGCACGTGTTTGCCCCCGCTGAACCGGGCGGATCAATTGGATCGCTGCAACCGGGGGTTGCGGATCGTCCCACGAGGCACGCAGCGATGCCCTGCCGGCGGGTTGTGGTCAAGCTTCTGGAGGGGAAGGGGGGATCGGAGTTGAACCCGTCCATTCCGGGGGGTTCATCCTTGTTAAAATGGGGAATTCTGTTAGGGTAACGATCCCACACGCTTGTTGACATCCTTACGGTAACCATCTGTCAGATAAGCACTTCTGTCGTTCGTGAAAATTTTCTCAAACTTGTTCCGCGCGGAACAATGATCCGATGAACCCCTTGCCAGGGTCGGATGGAGGGCGACCATGCCCCGCGCGGAACATTGGCCGACGTATTCAGCGAGTTGCGGCACCACCGTCGCTCCCACGCTCAATGCCGTGTTCGGGCCGAGCCATTCGCCAGGAAAGGGCAGCAGCGGGCTTCGAGGTGAATCTTGTGCCGCGCGGACCTTGGCAGCGGCGGACGAGCGGGCCGAGCATTCACTCCGCGGAACCAAGCCCCGCCATCAAAGTCGAAGGTTGACTTGGGGAAGGCTTGCTCAAGGCCTCATCGGCGAGGGGTTACCGGCTATTCTAATCGTAAACCCATGCTGCACAATGACTTATGCGCATCTCGGGTTCCGGGTGCCTCTTGCAGGGTTTCGTAGAACGCTCAAGGCGAGCAAATACCCGGCTCATCCGGAACTTTCAGTATTCAACTCAAGAGACTTGCGGTAAGATTGGAAGCCTGCGCCGCTGCCGAGATCGACTCGGCTGCAGACCCGCAAGAGGCGGAGCATTGACGGGCACGAGGTGTGCCCGCCCGCCTGTCTGTTCCCTGACGCCAAACGTTTTCTGGAGAGGAATTATGCATCGCAGTGGTTACGCGCGTCGCCTGACAAAAACCCATCCAGTCCTTCGAAGCACACTGGAGATGCTCGAGCGCCGTCTGCAGCTCGATGTCACGTATCACAATCTGGCCGGGGGAAGCTTCTCGCAGGATTGGACCAACGCTTCACTGATCACAACCAACAACGACTGGAGCGGTGTTCCCAGCATCATCGGCTATCGCGGGGACGACCTGACCACCGCCACCGGCACCGACCCGCAGACCATCCTTGCCCCCGGCATTGCACCGACCGACACCCCCCCGGGGGTGGTCAACGTCCTGGCCAACCAGACCAATCCCAACACGCTGACCACGGGTGGGGTGGCGGAGTTCGATACGCTCACCAATCCGGTGGTGGCGCTGCAGGCTTCCGGCACGGCCGACGCGCCGTTCCTGCTGTTGCACATCAATTCAACAGGCGTGGCCAACGTCAAGGTTTCCTACCTGCTGCGCGACATCGACGGGTCTGCCGACAACGCCGTCCAGCCTGTGGCGCTGCAATACCGGGTGGGCACCAGCGGCAACTTCATCAACGTGCCGGATGCCTTCGTGCCCGACGCCTCCACCGGACCCAACCTGGCCGTGCTGGAAACGCCGGTGTCGGTCACGCTGCCTGCGGGCGCGGGCAACCAGCCGCAGTTGCAGATCCGCATCATCACTTCCAACGCCGCTGGCAACGATGAATGGATCGGGATCGACAACATTGTGGTGTCTGATGCGCCGGCGTCGGCAGGAGCGATCCGCTTTGATGTCTCGTCGTATTCGGTCAACGAAACCGCCGGCAACGCGACGATCACGCTTACGCGCGTCGGTGGCGATGCCGGGGCCGTCAGTGTCCGGGCGCAGACCGTGGCCGGTGGAACGGCCACACCGGGCAGCGACTACACCGTCGTCGATACCATCGTCAACTTCGCCAACAATCAGACTTCTGCCAGCTTCCTCGTGCCGATCGTGAACGACACTCTCCCCGAACCGGCCGAGACCGTCGCTCTGGAAATCTCCAACCCCACCGGTGGCGCCACTCTCGGTTCTATCACCACCGCCACGCTCACGATCATTGACAACGATTCCACCGCGCCGGCAGGGCTGGTGCTGAACGAGGTGCTGGTGAACCCGGCCGGCACCGACAACCCGTTTGAGTATGCGGAACTGCGCGGTGCCGCCAGCCAGAGCCTGTTCAATACGTACTTTGTCTCGGTGGAAGGCGATGCCGAATCGGCCCCGGGCGCCATCACGCTGCTGCAGAATCTTTCGGCGTTCAATCTCGGCAGCAACGGGCTGCTGATGATCAAATCTCCCACCGGGGGCTTCGTGCCTCCCGGAGCGACGACCGTGGTGACCAACGCCGCTCTGGACAACGCCGGCGGCGGGCTGCAGAACGGAAGCAACTCGTTCCTGGTGATTTTCAGCCCCATTCCTCTGACCAACGGGCAGGACCTGGACACCGATAATGACGGCACGCTCGATCTGCCACCGGGTGCCTCGCTGGTGGATGGCGTCGCCTGGGTCGATGGCACCAATGTCAACGATCGCGCATACGGCGGGGCCGTGCTGACGCTGGTCAGCGGCTTCCAGCCACCGGATGCGGCCTCGCGGTTTGTCGGCAACAACAGTCAGAACAACGATCAGGCATGGTTCTTCGGTGACATGACCGGCACCAACGATTCGGTTGAATACAACCAGACGACGGTTACCACGACCAACCCGTCGGGCATCCCTTCGGGCACCGTCGTGCTCACTCCGGGTGATGTCAACTATTCCGGCGCCCTGACCGCCACCGCCGACTTCGTGTTCGATGCCTTCCCCACGCCGCAGACCATCCGGATTGTCTTTAGCGGGAACGTCGGTGGGAGCCTGGATGTCACCGACATCACCCTGACCAATCTCACCACCAGCACGACCATCAGTCCCTCGCAGATTTCGCTGGTTTACGACGGCGGCACCAACACCGCGCGGTTCACGTTCCCGAGCTTCCCGCTCAACGGCTCGCTGCCGGATGGCAATTACACCCTGCTGCTGCCGGCCGGAAACGTCTCACCCGCCTTGGCGGCCGATGTGCAGCTGAGCTTCTTTGCCTTCGCGGGTGACGCCAACCGTGATCGCTCGATTAATCTGGGAGACTTTGCGATCCTCGCGGCGCGCTTCAATCTGGCCGGGACATTCACTCAAGGCGACTTCAACTACAACGGTGTAACAGAGCTGGGAGACTTCGCCATCCTTGCCGGAAAGTTCAACGCAACCTTGCCTGCGCCGGCAGGGCTGCCGCGCGTAGCCTTGCTCACGTCGGGGCTGTTCTCCAGCACACGCCTGTCGGAGAAGCTCGAGCGGGTCAGTGAAGGATTGATCGCCTGATTTGCCGGCTCGAAAAACCGCATCCGGCCGGTGGAGCGCGTGGCTCTGCCGGCCGGAGCGGCTGTGGCACAGGTTTTTCCCAAGCGGTATTCTCTTCCCTGCCGGAAATGACGGAGATGTTGCTGCGCCGTCTGCCTGCCTGCCTTGCCTATGCCGTGCTGGTCGCGCCGGTGACGGCACAGATTCGCATTGTCAACTGGAACACCCTCGACGGTCCGACGCCGGGTGTGCACGACAACTCGGCGGATATGCAGGTGATCTTCCCGGCCCTTGCATCGCAGAGCGTCAACGGCATCGCTCGTCGTCCGGACCTGCTGATCCTTCAGGAGCAGACCAACACCTCCGCTGCCGCGATGGCGGCCCTGCTGAACGGGCTGTTCCCCGGCAGCAGTTACATCGCAATCACGCCGGCCGGTCAGCCCGGGTCGAGCGATCCGACCTTTATCGATCGCCAGTCGTTCGTGTATGACAGTACGACGCTATCCCTGCTCGGATCAGGAACATCGATCGCCACCGGTGAGCATCGACCCGTCATTCGCGCACAGTTCAGACCCGTGGGCTACACGTCTCCCGCCGCAGCGTTCTATGTCTACGGCGCCCACCTGATGTCGTCAGATCCGACCGCCCGTGCCAACCAGACCGCAGCCATGCGCGCCAATTCCGACGCGCTGGGGGATGTGCACGTCATTTACGCCGGCGATTTCAACATGCAATCGAACGCTGAAACGGGCTGGCAGAACCTGTTCACCGGGAGCGGGGCGGGTCTGGCGGTGGACCCGCTGAACCCGACCAACGCGCCACAGACCTGGAACAACAACAGTGCCTTCGCCTCGATCCACACGCAATCGACGCGCGTCGGCGCCACACCCGACAACGACGGTGGGGCGACCGGCGGAATGGACGACCGCTTCGACGTGCAACTGTTCACCCACGAATTCAATGACGGTGAGGGGCTGAGCTACATCCCCGGAAGCTGCCGTGCCTTCGGCAATGACGGTCAACGCTTCAACCGCGCCATCAACAGCACCCCCACCATTTCGCTCGGAGCGGCCGTGGCCAACGCGCTGTGGGATGCCAGCGATCACCTGCCGGTGGTGTCGGATTATCAGCTTCCGGCGCGGATGACGGTGACGCTCTCTTCGGCACCCCCGCCGCGCGTGATCGTGGGTGCCTCTGCCATCGGGACCTTCAGCGTCCTCAACTCCGCTTCGGTCTCGACCAGTAACGGCGCTGATGAGCTTGATTACTCGGTCAGTTACGCAGGGGCCGCCAGCGGGGGTTCCGGGGGGACTGCCTTCGCAGCCTCACCGGCCGCGGCTCACGCGGTGTCCGTGAACACCACGGTTCCGGGGGTATCGGTTGGAACCGTGCAATTCTCCACCACCAGTCAGGGCGCGGCCGTCACGGGCAGCAGCAGTTTCGGACTCTCCACGACAGTTCTGGCCCGGGCAAATCCCAGCCTGAGCGCCGGTACAACCACCAGTTCGCAGACCATCGACTTCGGTATCCGGGCGCGCGGGGAATCGATTTCCGGAATGATCGCGGTTTTCAACCGCGCTCACCCCTCAGGTTTTTCGGCGTTTCTCGATATCGATCAGGTTTCCGGCACCGGGGACAGCTCGGTGCTGGCATTACACCTCACCGAGGGGGGAAGCCTCAGCCCCGGGTCGTCCCGCGCCGGAAGCGTGAGTTTCGCCTCGGCCGCCGTGGGGTCATTCAGTGCCACGTGGTCAATCTTCACCAGCGACGAGAACATTCCGGGCGCTTCCAGCTTCGCCCCGCTGACCCTCGAACTCCGCGGGCGGATCGCACTGGGAGGCGATGCGACGCTGGATAACACGGTTGATCTGACCGATTTCGCCGTCCTCGCCGGCAACTTCAACACCTCTGGTCATTCCTGGCAGCAGGGAGATTTCGACCACGACAGCTTGGTCGGAATCGGCGATTTCTCGATCCTCGCGTCGAATTTCAACGTTTCGGCAGCGGCGCGATCGTTCGCGGTCGTGCCCGAACCTTCGCTGGTTGGGGCGGCGGTATCCGTTGCGGGGCTTGCTGCGATGCGGCATCGGGGACGGCGGGACGGGTGCGCAGCGGTCCGGTCGCGGTGAAGCGGCCGGAACTCCGTCGCGTTGCGGAATTCCCGCGCGATTCATGATCGGTCGCTGTGCCGCCGCCGATCCGACGAGGATATCCGGGGTTTCGGTTCCTGATTGTGGCATCGGCATTGCCACGAGCCCCACGGGTTGCACCCTGGGGAAACGACGGCACCCCGGCTCTCCCCGACCGCAGCGCGCCACAGAACCGGCCGGTCGCGGTCGGCCATCGCGGGTTCACCGGCTTTGTCGCCGGATCGTCATGTCGAAGTTTCTCACCATCGACACGTACATCGCATGTACCACGGCCGCGTAGATGCCGGCGGCCAGCAGGCTGAAGGCGAGCACGAGCCACCGTCCCCGAACAATCGTTTCCGGCTTCATGGTGTCGAACTGTCCGGCGGCGGCAGTGTAGGGGTCAATGAGCAGCGCCACCACCGTGAAGGGAGAGAAACTGGCCATCGCCAGGGCCAGCTCGCTTCCGGCTCGGGTGAGGCTCGTGAGAATCTGGAATCCACAGAGCGCCAGTCCCCCGCAGGTTCCCAGCACGATCGCCACCGATGCCATCACCGCCCGGACCGTGGTGCGCAGCCGCAGCGACATGTGCATGCCCATCATCGCTGCAAACGCCGCGACGATGATCAACACCGCCGGCAGAATCACCAGCGCCTCGGGGAAAACGATCCATCGGAACGCCGGATCGGCTCCGCCGAGTCCTCGGATCAGGTCGTGCAGGATGAACAGGCTCACGCTGAGCACGGGCACAGCGATCAGGGGCAGCACGAACGCGATCAATCCGCGCAGCTTGCCCCAGATGTAATAGCGACTGGTGATCGGCGTGGACAGCAGCAGATCGAGCGTGCCGTCTTCCTTCTCGCGAGTCACCGTGCTGGCGGCGGAGTTGGTGACGATCAGGAGGATGGCGGCGAACTCGAGGAGGATCAGCCCCAGCAGGTATCTGCGCGTCGTCTGGGCGTCTATTTTCCGGGGAAAATCGACCAGCGCCAGACTGCTGAGCACCTCACGATTACCGATACGCTCTCGCGTGGGCGGCGCCGCCACCTTGTAGCGCCCTGTGAGCACCTCCGGCGGGACTGGGCGGCCGTTGAGCGTGATCGTCGTGGATTCGCTCAAAAGGAAAGTGCCCCCGCCGATACCCTGGATGAACAATGTCCGGGTGCCCGGACTGTAGCTGCCCGGAGAGATGTACGTTTCGGCGGAATCCGTCGTGGCAAACAACGCCAGCAGCGCAATGGCGCCGCCCATGCCCCCGAGGATGAAGCTGTAGCGGACAATCCAGGCACGGGCAGCCGAGGCTTTGGTGCGGGCTTCGCGCCAGGCAACGGGGTTGTGCCAGACGTAGCGCGGGCGACGAGCTCCGCTCACGCCCTGCCGCAGGCGCAACTTCTGCAACAGCCAGTATTTGAGAGAAAAAGTCGATTGCGCCATCCGACGCAGCAGCAGGATGGCGGGAATCGTCAGCAACAGACTCAATGCGAAATTGAACGCGATGTAGAAGCTGTGCGGCCGGGTCAGATACCACCCGATCGGCCAGGACTGCAGACCTGCAGGCAGCTTGCCGAGGTCGGGGGGGGTGTACTCCGGCTCGCCGAAAGTGCTTCGCAGCGCCAGAAAGGGGTTGATTCCGGTGAGCCAGCTTGTCTTGGCGCGCAGGAGAATTTCGCGCCCGGTTTGCGGGTCGATCGCCGCCTGTCCGGAAGGCGTGGTTTCCCTGCCGATGACAGGATGCAACGCCTCCACCCGATCCAGCAGCAGTCCTCCGACCAGAAAGACGACAATCCCCAGATAAAAGCTGAAGATCGTCCGACGCGTGCCCACTTTGAACGTGGCGATGGCTATGGCCAGAGCGCCGGTGACGAACGCCGTGGCGGCCGCGATGCCGAACGACGTGGCGATCGAACGGATCGCCACTCCCCCGAAAATCTGAGTGATCGAAAAGATGGGGATCCCGCTGATCAGCAGGGCAAGGATGAAGAACAGCCGGCTGAACAGCGATCCGAGCACGATCTGCGCGTTGGAAAGGGGGGTGGAAAGCAGGATGTCGTAGGTCTGTGCATCCTTTTCCTGAGTGATGGCGCCGGCGGTGAAAACCGGTGCCAACAGCGCCACCAGAGCAAGCTGCAGATAGCTCATCTGCTGAAAGATCCGTGCGCTGGTCTTGGTGAGGTCGGCAAAGCTTACCTCCCCTGTGTAGCGCGATCCGCCGGTCAGGATGGCCAGCAGCACGATTCCCGTCAGTAGACCCAGGTAAATGCAGCGGACGGCAAGGTCGCGTTTTCTCCGGCCGGCGAGGGAAACCACCCGCAGCAGGATCGGATTGCCTGGCAGCAGGCGATACAGATATTGGGGAATCCCTAACATATTGCACCCCGCTGAAGCGGGGCAGGAAACGTCACTGCACAACCCCTTTTGTCAGCCGCATGAACGCCGTTTCCAGATTCGCCTCCTCTTCTTTAAGCAGCGTGAGTTTGAAACCTGCGCCGATCAGTTTTTCGGGGATGAACGAGTAGTCGCTCAGGCCGTCGCGAAGCGTCACTTCCATGTAGCCGTTGCTGTGGGTTACGTTGACGATATTCGGATCCCCCGCCAGCAAGGCCCCGGCCAGATCCTGCCGGGCAGCCACGCCCACGTGAACCACGACCCCGCCCCCGGCTCGTCGCACAATTTCGGTCCACGGGCCGGAGTAGATCAGCTCCCCGCGCTCAATGATGCCGACGGTGTTACACAGATCCTGCAGCTCCGGGAGGATGTGGGAGGAAATCAGGATGGTCTTTCCCATCCGGCGGAGTTCTTTGAGCAACTCGCGCATTTCGATGCGCGCCCGCGGGTCGAGATTGCCGGCCGGCTCGTCCAGCAGCAGCACTTTCGGATCGTGCACCAGCACCCGGGCGATGCTCAGCCGCTGTTTCATCCCGCGGGAAAGACCGTCCACCGGGGCATCGCGCTTGTAAGCAAGGTCGGTCAGCTCCAGGACGTCGCGGACGACTTTCGCCCGATGCGCGCCATTGATGTTGTAGGCGGCGGCGAAGAATTCGAGGTATTCCTGTACGACCATATCCTCATAGGCGCCGAAGTAATCCGGCACGTAGCCGATCAGCGGTCGTATCTGCCTCGACTGGTACCCGATCACGTAATCGGCGATACGCGCCTCCCCCCAGGTGGGCTGCAGCAGCGTCGCCAGGATTCTGATGGTGGTGGTTTTGCCCGCGCCGTTGGGTCCGATGAAGCCGAAGCAGTCGCCCTCGTGAATCTCCAGATTCAGATTCGACAGCGCCACCAGCGAGCCGTAACGCTTCGTGAGGTTCACGGTTTTGATCATCACACCCATGATCGCTTGACAGGGGCTTTGCGGCCCGCTGTGTCATGGTCCTGCGGTTGGCGCAAGCCTGCGGGCCCGGCCGGCGTTCGGGTCAATCCGGTTGGGTCGTGGCCCCGACATCCGCCGGCAGCTTGCTCGCCTTGCGCTTCGCGGGGAGGACAAACTGATACACAATTCTGCCGCTTCCTTCGACCGGCTCACCATTCACCTGCAATCCCACCGGCAGGGGGACGTCAACGGCTTCTGCCACGACAACCAATCCCCCGGCCGCCAGCGCCGCCGAAAGGTCCATCCACCGCGCGCCCCTGCGGAACAGCTCATTCCGGTTGCCCAGCGCACTGCCCCGGACAGGGGGCAGCCGGTCGAACAGGCTCAACAGGGGCACGGCCCGAGGGATTCTACTTGCCGAATCGGTCCATATCACAGTGTCCAGTTGTATGCCCCGCCGCAAATCGCTCTGCCACAGCCCGGCCCAATGATCGCTCAGACGGCCCATCAGCACCTTGCCCTGCCCGGGGACGTCCGCGGGCCGCACACCCACCCACGGGGTCGCCGCCGATTCCGTCCCCCGAAAGCACTCCTGCCGCAGCTCAATCGTCACGCCGCTCTTCCATTCCGGAAGGTAAAGCATCCAGTCTTCGCTGCGGGATTCCAGAACAATCTTGTACGCGATGTACACGTCTTTCAGGTCGTGTCCGGTTCCGTTGGTGAGCCGACCCTCGATGTCATTGAATGCCTGACCGATGACCGCCGAGCCGGCGATTCTTCCCGGCAGCGGTCCGATCCAGCGGGATTCAAACTGCTTTACTGTGCTGCGATAGGGTACTTCCAACGCCACTTCGTCCGTCGTCGATGCGTCGCGCAGGGGCACCCGGTAGCTCACCTTCGCAACCGTGTCGAATTCAGCATTGAGGTGCCCGGGGTGAATTGGCAGCGCCGAGATACACGCCGCCTCTCCCACCGCCGGCGGCCGCTGAAGCGCCAGCCGCTGCATTCCATCCCGCGGGATATACAGCCCGAACCGCGACCGCACCTCGCCAAGTTCCCCGCGGTCGCCGCGCACCAGCGTCAGATGCCGTAACTCCGGTGGACCACGCAGCAGCAGCCGAACGACCGCCATGGTCAACAGGGTCGCTGCCAACGCCACGACCGCAAACCCCCACCAGCTCAGGTGCGTGCGCCTCCGGCCAGCCAGGTACAGGAACAGCCCCGGCCCGGCGGCAAGCCAGTACAGCACGAAGAAAACCACCGCCAGTGCAATGTACCACCCCACGCGCCCCTTCCGCTCGAGGTTGCTGATCAGCTCGGCGCCGAAATCCACTGCCGGAGCCGGGGCATACTGTGATCTGACCTCCTCCGGGACGTTCGAACCCGCCGCTGAATCGTTCCGCCAATCAAACACGTGGTCCCAGATATTCAGCCAGCCACTGCGCGCGTAGCGCGTGAAGGCCGGATCGCCCGGGTCTTGCGCCATCCACGTTACCGCTCCTCTCCCGACGCCCTGGCGCACAAGGAAGGGCCGGCGGCTGCCGTCCGGAAGTGTCATCCACTGATCCACCACGGTGTTTTCGCCGGCGGTTGCCAAGGCCACCCGGAAAGGACCACGAAGGTTCTCCCAATCGGGCAGCGGAGGGGATTCGCGGACTCTCGTTCCCCGGCCGAATCGCGCCAGCGACCGCAGCGGCTCAGGATCGTCGCGCGTCGTCATTCCTTCCAGTGACACGGGCAGCAGCGATCCGAACCCGAGCGTCTG